>NZ_JBEONP010000009.1:0-122382 GCF_040544435.1 Undibacterium sp. GrIS 1.2 | reverse complement strand
ATGTCACATGTGCCGCTTCAAACAAGAAAACCAATCGCAACAGTGGCCACACCCATGCTCGACTTTACTGGTTTGGGTATTTTGCAAGAAGCTCGTTTCTTTTAAATACGCATTTCAGCTCTCTTAACGTTTATTGATAATCCAATATCAGATAGGATGTTGTGTTTTAGGAAGCTGATTTGTATTTTTATTGTCAAATACTATTAATTAATAATTAAATTTAATTTGGGAAATGTAGTTTGAAATTTTGTCCGTTAGTAGTTGATCTTGATGGCACACTGATTCACACAGATATGCTTCATGAGTCTGCGTTGTGTGTTTTGCGAGATAATCCTTTGCAAGTGTTGCGTATCCCATATTGGTTATCTCAAGGCAAGGCATCATTGAAGCGCCACCTTGCAAACCTTGTGGACTTCGATGCAAGTTTGTTACCGTACAACCTTGATTTGCTAGAATGGTTAAGAGATCAAAAAGCCTCAGGCCGTAAGCTCATTCTATGCACGGCCTCTGACCGGTCGATTGCAGAAGCTATTGCAGTTCATCTCGGTATTTTCGATGACGTGATCGCGAGTGACGGCATCATCAATATGGCCGGAAGGGACAAAGTCTTGCGCTTAGAGCAAAGGTTTGGGCGTCGCGGTTTTGATTACGCAGGCAATTCGCAAGCTGATATTGTGGTGTGGCAAAGTGCACGTAAGGCCATTGTGGTTAATGCCCCCGCTACCCTGTTGAAAAAAGTAAAATCTGAGCTTGACGTAGAGTGCGTATTTCCGGAAAAGACTTTTGGGTTGACAGCTTGGCGCAAGGTGCTGCGAGTGCATCAATGGTTAAAGAATTTATTATTATTTGTTCCGCTATTTGCTGCGCATCAGTTTAGTAACTTGCAAAGCTGGGGGGGATTGATACTGGCTTTTTTTGCTTTTAGTTTATGCGCTTCATGTGTATATATTACCAACGATTTGTTGGATCTCGAGAGTGATCGGCAGCATCCGCATAAGTGCAAGCGTCCTTTCGCGTCCGGATTGGTACCCGCATGGAAGGGCACCATACTAGCGCCAATATTATTGTGTATCAGTTTGATTTTTGCAAAAAATGTGTCCGCTGCTTTTTGTTCTTGGCTCTTATTTTACTTTGTACTAACTTGTGCTTATTCATGGGGGCTAAAAAGACTAATGTTAATAGACTGCCTCACGTTGGCACTATTGTATACATTGAGGATTGTGGCGGGTGCCGCCGCCGTGGGTATGCTTTTATCGTTCTGGTTGTTGGCATTTTCCGTATTCCTATTTTTATCGCTCGCTTACGTTAAACGTTACGCGGAATTGCAGGTGCAATTGTTGAATGGCAAACAAAAAGTCCATGGTCGCGGATATTACACATCAGATGCATCTTTGGTTCAGATTTTAGGAGTTACTTCTGGTTACGCATCAGTGTTAGTGTTAGCGCTGTATTTAAATAGTGATGTAGTGTTGAAGCTATACAAGAAGCCCGAATTAGTGTGGGGAGCAGTGCCCGTATTATTATTTTGGGTGAGCTGGATGTGGATGAGTGCCCATCGTGGCGAAATGCATGATGACCCACTAGTCTTTGCAGTCAAGGACAAGGCTAGCTTGTTCGCTGGGCTGCTATTTGCGGCAGTCCTCGCCGGGAGTACTATTGGATGGACATGGTAGCAGTTTCTTCATGGGGACGACTCGGTCTCTGGGAGCATGAAGTCGTTGCTCTTGCAGATCGCGCTCAAGTCAAAGAACAAATTCGCGGTTCAAGGCCAAGCATTGCCTTTGGTATGGGCCGCAGCTATGGAGACGTTTGTCTGAATCCAGATGGTCTGTTATGGAATACTTCAGGTCTCAACCGCTTTATCCGTTTTGACCAAACGACAGGACGCTTACATTGCGAAGCAGGGGTTTTACTGCGCGATATTCAAAGAATGATGATTCCCAGAGGTTGGAGGTTGCCGGTCACACCAGGAACGCAAATTGTCACTGTAGGTGGGGCAATTGCAAACGATGTGCACGGGAAAAATCATCACGTCGCCGGCTCGTTTGGCGACCATCTCCGCTGGATAAAGCTGGTACGAACCGATGGCAGCATCATTGAATGCGGACCGCACCTGTTATCTGCCTGGTTTGCGGCAACCGTCGGCGGTCTGGGTCTGACGGGTGTCATCGTTGAAGTTGAGCTGCAATTGGCACCGTCACTTGGCCCATGGCTGGAAACGGAAACTATTGCCTACAACGATCTGACTCAGTTTTTTCAATTATCAGACGACTCCGACGCACGCTGGGAGCACACCGTTTCATGGATCGATTGTCTGGCAGGTTCTGGTGGTCGAGGTTTATTCATGCGCGCCAATTCAGTCGACGCGGCTCAAAGACCTCTGCCATCCGACCGGCAACAAACCATGCCCTTTGTGCCACCAGTTTCCTTGGTGAATAGACTTACGCTGCGGCCGTTCAATAATGCATATTATTATTTGAAAAAGGCACAGGCAGGCAATAGCATCATGCATTACGAATCTTTTTTTTATCCACTCGATAATTTGTTGGCGTGGAACCGTATGTACGGACCCAGAGGTTTTTTTCAATACCAAAGTGTCATTCCGCGCGCAGTGGGTTTCGATGCCACACAAGCCATGCTGATAGAAATCGGACGCTCTGGCGAGGGTTCCTTCCTGGCGGTTCTGAAGACCTTCGGTAATCGCGAACCCAAAGGTATGTTGAGCTTCCCGCAACACGGCGTGACACTAGCGCTGGATTTCCCGAATCGTGGCGAGCGCACGCTTAAACTCTTTGACCGTCTGGATGCGATTGTCCGAGAAGCAAAAGGCCGTATCTATCCCGCCAAGGATGCCCGTATGCCTCGGGATTTATTCGAAACAGGTTACCCACGCCTTCCCGATTTTTTACATTACCGCGACCCGGGCATCAGTTCTGCGATGTCTCGTCGCTTGATTGGAACGTAGTCATGTCAGAGTTGCAGAAAAAAATTGTCATCGTCGGAGGCACGTCCGCCATCGCAGAATATTGTGCCCGTTTTTGGGTAGCTAACGCTACGGTGGACCTGACATTGGTTGGCAGGGACATAGCAAAGATGGAAAGAGTTGCGGCTGACTTGCAGGTGCGTAGTCCGCAGAGCCGTATCCGCGTCATCTCAATCAATTTTAACGATCCCAAATTGATTAGCCAAACTGTGGAAAGTATCCAATCTGGGGGGCGCATCGATATCGCCTTGATTGCGCATGGTTCGTTACCCGACCAGATAATTTGTCAGCAAGACCTTGTTGCAAACTATGAGGCACTGACGATTAACGGTATTTCTCCCGTTCTGTTCGCTGAAGCCTTTGCCAGCCGCATGCAAGCAGATAATCATGGACAGCTTGGCATCATCGGCTCGGTGGCAGGTGATAGAGGTCGCAAGTCCAATTATGTCTATGGCTCTGCCAAAGGATTGGTCGAAAAATATGCGCAGGGCTTACAACATCGTTTGGCATCAAGCAAGGTCCAGGTGACTTTAATCAAACCGGGCCCTACGGACACACCAATGACTGCGCATTTGAGACAGCAAGGCGGAAAACTAGCTAGAGTAGAAGATGTCTCAAAAGCAGTAACCGCAGGCATCGAGAGCGGAAAAGCCGTTGTATATGCACCAGGAAAATGGGCGCTGATTATGCTCATCGTTCGAAATTTACCAAATGCGATTTTTAACAAGATGGACATATAAAAATTCCTGAAATGTATTCTGGTGTTTTTTTTAAATATTTTAGGTAGTTTGATGTTCACTCAGATCAATCCTCATATTGCTTCCCAGTCGAGAATTTTCGAAAGATTTTGGAAAATTTTATTAAGCCTGTTTATCCTTGTAACGGTTATCGTCACATTCGTTCCATTTATTCCTATCATGCCGGAAGAGGGACTTGATCCGTCCTGGCGTTTTGGTATGAACGAGGCCAGCCGAATTGGATTGGCTTTTGGGCGTGAGGTCGTGTTTACGTTTGGCCCCTACGCAGCAATTTACACAAAGGTATATCACCCTTCGACAGACCAGATGATGCTCTATGGCAGTCTCTATTTGGCATTATCTCTCGGGTTCTGTTTGATTTTTTTACTGAAATATGTCGCGTGGCAGCGAATCTTTATTTTTAATCTCATGCTGGGTTTGCTTATGTACATCAGGGACTCTTTTTTACTTTGTATTCCCATGGTGATTAGTATGGTTTGTTTTAAAGTATTTTTTTCAGAAAAAGAATTACCCACCAAAAATCTTTACCCATCATTTTTGTTAGCTTTATTGTTTTCTCCGCTCGGATTACTGCCTCTGGTTAAGGGGAGCATCCTAATATTGTGTGCTGCAGTTTCCGTATTATGCTGCGCAGCGTTTGTCCTCAGAAAAGCCTATCAACTGGCTGTTGTTGTTGTGCTCGGACCGATTCTGTCGATGCTCTTTTTTTGGCTTATTTCGGGGCAGCACATATTTGATTTGCCTGTTTATCTGATCAACATGATTCCTATCGTTTCCGGCTATACCGAAGCGATGGCATCGAGTGGAAATATAGCGGAAATTATTTTGTTTTTATTCGCGGCAACCGGATTGGTGTGGCTTATTGTGAGTGAAAAGGAACGCAAGCCGGACGAAAAAATTTTCTTAGTTCTGGTGTTTTCTTTATTCCTGTTTATTTCATTTAAGGCAGGTTTTATTCGGCACGATGGTCACTCCGTTATTTCAGGCACCTCTCTCTTGATTAGTTATGCCTTGCTCGCATTGGTACAGCACAGACCCAGATCACTTCCTGTACTAGCTCTGGTGATATTGTCTTGGGCTTATATCGATAGTAGTTATTTCAAAACATCAACCGAAGGAATGAAAAGAACCATCGATGCCGCTACGTCGTCGGCCTGGCAAGGCATCCGTCACCGCATCAAAGATAAAGGTTGGCTGCAATCTGATTATGACGATGCATTGACGTTGTTAAGGGCGAAGGCGAATTTCCCGGTTTTAAAAGGAACCACAGATATTTATTCCTTCAATCAATCGTATTTGATCGCTTCTGGAAACAACTGGTCTACCAGGCCAGTGCTACAAAGTTACTCTGCCTACACTCCAGCGTTGATTGAGATGAATCGTCAACACCTTCTCGGTAGTCAGGCCCCGGATAATATTATCTTTAGTATAGAACCCATCGATAACAGATTCCCATCAATAGAAGACGGTGCCAGTTGGCCAATATTAATGACGAAATATCATCCAACAAAAATACAGGGTGATTTCTTATTTCTAAAAAAAAACGATTTGCCAATTAGCGCCTCACAACTGACTCAAATCAGTAGTGGTCAATTTAAACTCGGACAAAACATTACGGTGCCAGAAACGGATCAAACGATCTTTGCCGAAATCGAGATTGAACCGAGCTTGTTAGGGAGTCTGGCAAATTTACTTTTTAAGGCCAGTCAACTGCAATTGTTTGTGGAATTGAAAAATGGTGAAAAAAAGGAATTCAGGATCGTGTCAGGAATGACCAAGACGGGATTCGTGTTGTCACCATTGGTTGAAAACATAGACGAATATGTGAAGCTTTACGATTTCAATAGTCTTCTGGACGCAAAGCAGGTGAAGTCTTTCAGAATCGAGCCCAAGTTTGCCGCCGTGCTTTGGAAAAACGAATTGACTATCCGCTTCAGTTCGGCGAGGAGGGCGGCTTTTGCCGATACGACAAAGTTGGAGCGTATGGATGTATTTCAGCGTCCGGAAGTTAACACGGCTGAGATATGCCAAGGATCTATCGATGAAGTCAATGGAGTCGCTCCTGCACCAGAAAATTTCTCTGCATCGAAAAAACTGACGGTGAATGGATGGATTGCACTTTCAGTGGAAAAAGGCATTCTTGCAGAAGACGTCTATATTGTGTTGACCGACATGAAAGGAATTCCGTTGTACATCAGAGCGCAAGTCAATCCGCGCCCTGATTTAGGCAATTATTTCAGGAATCCAAAATTGTCGGATGCTGGATATATCATCGATGCGGATATTGCCAAACTCAACGGAAGATATGATTTGGGTCTTGCAATCAAACAAGATGGAAAAATGAAAATGTGTAGGCAATTCAGAATTCCCGTAAAAATAATGAATGGCTAGTAAAGGAGGCGGCTGGAGATATTCGGCGCATCTCGCTTTAGTAATTAAGATTTCCTATTGCTTGGATTTAAGATTTTGAGCAGAGAATATGATGATTTGTCTTGGATGAAGAAAAAATCATTCGTAAAGATAGTGAAAGAATAAGAAGTATGGATAAGAAAAATACGATATTGTCAAAAATTATCCTTGCAGGTGGTGCGGGTCTAGTTGGTCAAAACCTGTTGGCACGCCTTAAAGCCAATGGTTACAGTAACATCGTTGTGCTTGATAAACATCGCGCAAATCTGGAGATCCTGATGCAGGTTCAACCGGACGTAGCCGCTGAATATGCTGATCTTGCCGAACCGGGCGTCTGGCAGCGCCACTTTATCGGCGCTGATGTTGTAGTGATGTTGCAAGCGCAAATTGGCGGCAATGATTACCAGGAATTTGTACGCAATAATGTAGATGCGTCCCAATTGATTCTGGATGCCGTCGAGGCGCATCAGGTGCCGCGATTGATCGCGATCAGTTCTTCAGTGGTGGAATCTATCGCGGACGATTTCTATACCAATACCAAGAAGATTCAGGAACGCATGGTACTGGAAAGTGGAATTGTATGTCCTATCCTGCGCCCGACCCTGATGTTCGGTTGGTTTGATCGCAAGCATCTTGGCTGGTTGTCGCGCTTTATGAATAAGGTGCCTTTGTTCCCCGTGCCGGGACATGGACGCTACATGCGCCAACCCTTGTATGTCGGCGATTTCTGCAATGTGATCATCAGTTGTATAGAGAATCCGGCGCTCAATGGCATCTATAATATTTCAGGTCATGAGGAAGTCGATTACATCGATATTATTCGCCAGATCAAGCGTGCCACCGGCGCATCCGCCTTGATTATCAAAATACCGTATCGCCTGTTTTATGCTTTGCTATGGGCCTGGGGTTTGTTTGATAAAACCCCTCCTTTCACCACGCAACAACTTGCTGCCTTGTGCGCGAGAGATGCGTTTGAAGTGATCGATTGGCCAAGAATTTTCGGTGTGTCTTGCACGCCGTTTGCCAGGGCGATCGATGAAACTTTCAACCACCCTGCCTACGGCAAAGTCATTCTGGAGTTTTAATATGGAGCAACGCATTGCCGTCTTAGGTGCCGGGCCAATGGGGCTGGCAGTCGCCTATCAATTAGCGCGGGATGGACATCATCCCATCGTTTTTGAGGCCGACGACAGAGTGGGCGGAATGGCCGCACCTTTCGATTTTTCCGGTTTATCGATTGAGCGTTATTACCACTTTCACTGTATCTCGGATCACGCCTTTTTGGCCATGCTGGATGAGTTGGGGTTGCGCGATAAAATGCATTGGGTCGCGACCAAGATGGGATATTGGTACAGGGGGGAACTGCAGGCTTGGGGTAACCCGATTGCCTTGCTCAAGTTTCGCGGTTTGAGTTTTGTAGCGAAGTTTCGCTATGGTTTACATGCTTTTTTATCGACCAAGCGCAATGATTGGAAGTCTTTAGACCACGTAGAAGCTATCGGTTGGATCAAACGCTGGGTCGGCGCGGAAGCTTATGAGGTATTGTGGCGTCGTCTGTTCGATTATAAATTTTATGATTACACCAGTAATCTCTCTGCGGCATGGATTTGGAGTCGCATTCGTCGTATTGGACGCTCACGCTACAGTCTTTTCAAAGAAAGGCTTGGCTATCTCGAAGGCGGTTCGGATACATTGTTGCAGGCCATGCGGTCAGATATTATGGCGCGTGGTGGCGAAATACGATTGCAATCTCCAGTAAGTAAAGTCGTGATGCAAGATGGAGTAATTCGTGGCGTTGAAGTGGCTGGCAATATATTAGCTTTCGATAAAGTCATTAGTACGATTCCTTTACCTTACGTATCCCGTATTATGCCGGATTTGCCGCATGAGATATTGGCACAATTCAAAGCGAAGAATAATATTGCCGTAGTCTGCGTAATTGTTAAGCTACGTAAAGCCTTGACAGAAAATTTCTGGCTGAATATCAACGATCCTGATATGGATATCCCCGGATTGGTGGAGTACTCTAATCTGCGCCCACTGGAGCATCATATCGTGTACGTACCTTTCTATATGCCAGGTGAGCATCCGAAATTCAGTGAGCCTGACCAAATGTTTCTGGATAAAGTGCGGCGCTACCTGAAGAAGATTAATCTTGCTTTGAGTGATGATGATTTTATCGATATTCGTGCTAGCCGTTATCGTTATGCTCAACCGATTTGCGATCCAGGTTACCTTGATAAATTGCCGCCCGTCGCTTTGCCGGTCAAGGGCTTGTGGGTAGCAGATACATCCTACTACTACCCTGAAGATCGAGGTATTTCCGAGAGTATTGACTTTGGTCGGAAATTAGCTAGAAATGTCATCGCGTGAAGTTCCACCTGCGGCAATTCACGTCTCGTCAGTTTCTGATTTTTTTGCTAACTGGCGGTACTTCTGCCGCTATCAATTTCGGTTCTCGTATTTTTTTCAACCTATGGATGGGATTCTCTGCTGCGGTGATTCTCGCTTACATTACGGGTATGTTAACTGCTTTTGTGTTGGCTAAATTGTTTGTGTTTAGGGAAAGTCAGCGGTCAATCTATAGTTCCGCTTTATTTTTTTTATTGGTTAATCTCGTCGCTATAATGCAAACTTGGTTCATAAGTATATTTTTGGCATATCACTTTTTGCCTTGGGTCGGAGTAGCAAGCTATACCAAAGAGATTGCTCATGCCGTAGGAGTAATTATTCCTGTATTTACCAGTTATATCGGACATAAGCGTTGGTCGTTTAGGTAGAGACAAGTGAGAATGCTTGATAGGCAATTTGAAACGGGAGAATTTCCTAAGTTGCCTTGAGTAACATTGTTGTAGATGTAGAAATTAAATTCGAATGATCATGCAGCGATACTTGCTCGTAAGCAGACAACGCGCTACATTGCGGGGTTAGATGCTTTCCCTTCACACATTACAAATTCCGGACTAAGGAGTCACTTTTGTTTGCCATTATTCAAGCGGCTGGCTGGCCTATTTACCTTTTGTTAGTCGCGTCGATTATCGCGCTGGCATTAATTATCGAACGTACTTTGTCCCTGCGCCGTCAGCGTATTTTGCCGCGCACCTTGCTGGATGAGGTGATCCGCGTGTATCACGCTGGCAAAATCAAGCAGGAGGTGATTGATCAGTTGGCTAATAATTCTCCTTTGGGCAAGGTCCTGGCCGCCGGTTTGCGTAACGTCAATGCGCCCCGTGAAGTCATGAAAGAGTCCATTGAAGAAGCTGGTCGTGGCGTAGCGCATGAATTGGAGCGTTTTTTGACGACGCTGGGCACCATTGCATCGCTGGCGCCGTTGATGGGCTTGTTCGGTACAGTCGTCGGGATGATCGAGATTTTTGGCTCACAAAATGCCTCCGGCGCCAATCCAGCCCAATTAGCGCATGGTATTTCGGTAGCTTTGTACAACACCGGTTTTGGCCTGATGATTGCGATGCCCGCCTTGATTTTTTATCGGCATTTCCGCGCACTGGTGGATAGCTTGGTGGTCGATATGGAGCAGCAGGCGGTGAAATTTGTCGATACCGTACACAGCGCGAGAAAATAATGAATTTCCGCAAAGGTCAGGGGCGAGAAGACCCCGAAATCAATTTGATCCCTTTCATCGACGTGTTGCTGGTGATTTTGATTTTTTTGATGGTCACGACGACATATAGCCGTTTTACAGAATTGCAAATCACCTTGCCGACGGCAGATGCAGAAAAAGCGCAAGACAAGCCGAATCAGATCGATATCGGGATTGATGCCCAAGGTCGCTACAAAATCAATAATCAGCCAGTCTCGTTTTTGGATACGGCGACATTGGCAGAAGATTTAAAACAAGTAGTCACGGCGATGGATGTAGGTAAAACCGGTACCAAAGTTGATCCAGTAATCATCATCAATGCTGACCGGGCTACTACCCATCAATCAGTGGTGGACGTATTAGAGGCTGCCAGGATCGCTGGTTTAGCGAAAGTTACTTTTGCCGCGCAGGCGTCTGCTAAGTCCAAATAATCAAACAGTAGTTAATCCGCGTCATCAAGCTCCAGTACTATTTTAGCCGTATATTGATGTCAAAAAAGGGGAGTATCTTAATGAGATGCTCAGTTGTCCAAAGAATATCTGGACAATCTCCTTTATGAACTTGGTACTGGTTGGGAGTATGTTGTAGATGTATTTGCGCGCTCTTGCTGCAAGCTGATTGCTTATTTCTCTGGAGTACTTTCCTTGCGTTCAATGCTCGAAGCCGTTTTGATGCGCGCCTGGCTGCGGCGTGGTTTGCTCGCCTGTTTGCTATGGCCGATGGCTAAATTGTTCCAGATGCTGGTGAGTTTTCGTTTTGGTCTGATCATGATGGGCTACAAACCGCAAACATGTCTGGCAGTGCCTGTGGTCGTGGTCGGTAATATTTTTGTCGGTGGTACCGGTAAAACGCCGCTGGTCATTTTTTTAGTGCAACAATTAAAAGCGGCTGGTTGGACGCCGGGTGTGATTTCCAGAGGTTATGCCGCACAAGCGGACAGCATTACCGAGGTGAAAACAGATTCCTTAGCGCAAATTATTGGTGATGAGCCTTTGCTGATCCACCTGCGCACGCAATCCCCAGTGGTAGTCGGACGGCAGCGTGTGTTGGCTGCGCAGACGCTGCTGGAATTGCATCCGGCCACGGATGTAATCATTTCTGATGACGGCTTACAGCATTACGCCCTCGCCAGAGATGTTGAAATTGTGTTGTTTGATCAACGTGGTGCTGGTAATGGCTGGATGTTGCCTGCTGGGCCTTTGCGAGAGCCGGTGCAAAGACGTCGTGATGTTACGGTGTTAAATGCACCGCCAGAATTGACACCTCCCGGCATCGGCGAATCCTTTGTCCGTATGCGCTTAGTGCCAGGACAAATTTATCAGCTTGGAAATATCGAGCATCAACAAAGCTTGCTTGCCCTTAGCGCCAGCAAGCTGAAAATCACCGCTGCTGCCGGTATTGGCAATCCACAGCGTTTTTTTAACATGCTGCAAATCGTTGGCGTGGAATGCGCGACGCTGGCTTTGCCTGATCACCATTCGTTCACTGGGACAAGTTTTGCGCAGATAGATGCCGACATCATCCTGATGACAGAAAAGGATGCAGTAAAATGTCGGCAAATCCCTGCATTGCAACAAGATGCCCGACTCTGGGTAGTGCCAGTCGATGCGCAACTCGATGCTGCTTTTGTAACCAATATAATTGAACTGATTTCGGAGAAACAACATGGACGCACGCTTGCTTGATGTCTTGGTTTGCCCTTTGTGCAAAGGCCCGCTGGTGTACGACAAGCCAGCAAAAGAATTGATCTGCAATGCAGACAAACTGGCTTTCCCTATCCGTGACGATATTCCTATCATGTGGGTAGATCAGGCGCGTCAGTTGCCTGCTTTTCCACCTGCCTGAACGGGCTTGTAAAATGAGTTTTAGTGTCATTATTCCAGCACGTTTAGCTTCCAGCCGCTTACCTAATAAACCTCTGGCAGATCTGGGCGGTAAGCCCATGGTGGTACGTACCGCTGAGCGTGCCATGCTGTCCGGCGCGTCGCAAATTATGGTGGCGACCGATCATGCTGACATTCTGGCTGCTTGCCGTGAGCATGGCATACCAGCTTGTATGACCCGCAGCGATCATCCCTCTGGCACTGACAGGATCGCTGAAGTATCAGCATTGTTGGGCTTGGCGGCGGATGCAGTCGTAGTCAACGTGCAAGGCGATGAGCCTTTGATCGACCCGGCTTTGATTGCGGCGACTGCCGCGCTTGTTACTACGCAAGTCCCCATGGCAACCGCCGCGCATCCTTTGCATGACGTGGAGGACGTGTTTAATCCCAATGTCGTGAAAGTTGTGCTGGATAAGTTTGGTCGAGCGCTGATGTTTTCGCGTGCAACGATCCCTTGGCATCGTGATGCTTTTGCTCTGAATCGCGATGTATTGCCGACCGGTTACGCGCCTTTGCGACACATTGGCTTGTATGCATACCGCAATGATTTTCTTTTGGCTTATCCCAATCTGGAAGTTTCTCCGCTTGAACAAATTGAGGCCTTAGAACAACTGCGGGTCTTATGGAACGGTCATGCGATTGCGGTTCATGTTACAGACACCAGTCCTGCTCCCGGTGTGGACACGCCAGAGGATTTGATTTGGGTAAGACAATTCTATTGAGATGCCGAAAAATCGATCAGTTTCGCGTTCAATAACAGAATTGATCGCGTTTTCAGAATCGATAGAATTGGTCGGCGAAATGTGCGAATTGCATGAAAATACTTCGTTGCGCAGCTGATTTCATGGCAAAGCATCAATAATATAAAAAATTGTGGTAAGTTTCGTGAAAAGATACTGTGATATTAGTAGTGCTGCATTTGAATAAAAATAGGATTTAATCAAAACCGATCCAGCAACATTGCTGCAAGGGATTTGGTTCAGTCTTAAAAAATAACAGGCACGGCAAATATCTCTTCAGTACAAAAAAATACGGCATCACGACCTCGGGTTGGGATGTAACAGGATACAAAAAATTCAAACTCGTCTTTAGGAAATAACATGCGTCTTATTTTGTTAGGAGCGCCTGGTGCCGGTAAAGGTACGCAGGCCAATTACATCAAGGAAAAATTCAATATTCCCCAAATTTCGACTGGCGACATGCTACGTGCCGCGGTCAAGGCTGGCACACCTTTGGGCTTGGCTGCCAAAGCAGTGATGGATGCGGGTGGCTTGGTATCGGACGACATCATCATCGGTCTGGTAAAAGATCGCCTGAAAGAATCTGATTGCGCTAATGGCTATTTATTTGATGGTTTTCCACGCACCACGCCGCAAGCTGATGCAATGAAAGACGCTGGCGTTATCATTGATTATGTTTTAGAGATCGCAGTACCGGACGATGCCATTATTGATCGTATGAGTGGTCGCCGTGTGCACCCGGGTTCTGGCCGTGTTTATCATGTCAAATACAATGCGCCAAAAGTAGAAGGCCGTGACGATGTCACTGGTGAAGAACTGATCCAGCGTGATGACGACAAAGAAGAAACTGTCAAAAAACGTTTGAGTGTGTATCACGAACAAACTGAAGTACTTGTCAGCTATTACGGCGACTGGGCAAAATCAGGTCAGCCAGGTGCGCCAAAGTATCGCAAAATAGTTGGTATTGGACCAGTAGAAACCATCAGAGACAGTGCCTTTGCCGCACTCTCAGAATAAATAAAAGCGGACAAGATTGTCCGCTTTTTTCTTGTCAACCGCCCCCAGACAAATTTTCCTCCAAAAACGGGCCACGGATAAGTTGTAACGACTAAGTTGTATGGATTCAGTTCTAAGGATTCAGCTCTAAAGGTTCAGCTCTAATGATTGAGTTTTGCAGCACCTTGTAGCCATCACTTTTTGATGCCGACACCGATCACATTACGCAGCATCACGCGCCACGTATGACGTATCAAGCATCATTAAGAAGTGAGATTTGTCGTTGTTTTACTTTTTCACCGTTTTATCTCATCACGATTTTTTGTGATCTGTTTTGCTCCATGTTTTTGCTCTGTCTTAGTTTCAGTTCCACTCTCTATTTTTGATACTTACCGAACTTACGATAATTACATAGGGCAATTTTGCACTTGGTAGTTGACGCTGCCCATGCAAAAGAAGCCCATAACAATTGGAGGAGTCAATATGTCTACAAATTTATGGTACGTCATTGCATGCGGTATCGTCGCCGTGGCCTATGGTCTGGTCTCGCGTAGCTGGATTTTGAAACAAGATGCGGGCAACCCTCGCATGCAAGAAATTGCTGCTGCAATACAGCAGGGTGCAGCAGCGTATCTGGCCCGGCAATACCGAACCATTGCGATGGTTGGTGCGGTATTGTTTATCGCCATTGCGGTTGCGCCCGGCTTGGGTCTGATGACGGCATCAGGGTTTTTAGTGGGTGCTGTGTTATCTGGCGCATGTGGTTTTATCGGGATGAATGTTTCGGTACGTGCCAACGTCCGCACGGCGCAAGCTGCAACCAAGGGCATTAATGAGGCTTTGGATGTCGCGTTTAGAGGCGGTGCAATTACCGGCATGCTGGTGGTCGGTCTGGGCTTGCTGGGCGTCACTTTGTTTTACTGGTTGCTGGTGGTTTCCGCAGCAGGCCACCCTGAGCTTGTGTTGTCTCAGCATGATGTACTTAAACCGCTCATCGGTTTAGCGTTTGGCGCTTCACTGATCTCCATTTTTGCCCGTCTTGGCGGCGGTATTTTTACCAAAGGTGCCGACGTCGGTGCTGATCTGGTCGGTAAGGTAGAGGCGGGCATACCGGAAGATGATCCCCGTAATCCCGCCGTGATTGCCGACAACGTGGGTGACAACGTGGGCGACTGCGCAGGCATGGCAGCCGATTTGTTTGAAACCTATGTCGTGACCTTAATCGCCACCATGTTATTGGGTGCCTTGATTGTTCCCAATGCGACTAGCGAGGCCATCATTTATCCGCTGATGTTGGGTGCTGTCTCAATTCTGGCGTCGATCGTTGGCTGCTCTATGGTCAAAGCCAAGCCTGGCAAAAAAATCATGTCTGCTTTATACACGGGCTTGTGGTGGGCGGCGGGTTTATCGCTGATCGGATTTGCTGTTGTAACGTGGCAGATCATGCCGGCAGATATGCGTGTGCCTATGATGGGCTCTACCGTGATCGGGATTGTGCTGACGGGTTTAATGGTCTACATCACCGAGTACTACACCGGTACTGATTTTGCCCCGGTCAAACATATCGCCCAGGCATCGACTACCGGGCATGGCACCAATATCATTGCTGGTCTTGGCGTCTCGATGAAATCCACTGCCTACCCGGTACTGGCAGTCTGCGCCGCGATTTTGGCCTCCTATTGGCTGGCGGGTTTGTATGGGATTGCGATTGCCGCGACTTCTATGCTGTCGATGGCAGGCATTATCGTGGCGCTGGATGCTTATGGCCCAATCACCGATAACGCAGGCGGCATTGCCGAAATGTCAGAGATGCCAGCATCAGTGCGCGCAATTACCGATCCATTAGATGCAGTTGGCAATACCACTAAAGCAGTTACTAAAGGCTATGCAATCGGTTCTGCTGGTCTGGCAGCGCTGGTCTTGTTTGCTGATTACACTCATGCGTTGGATTCGGTCGGTAAAAGTACCTCGTTTGATTTATCGAACCCACAAGTGATCGTCGGCCTGTTTATCGGTGGCCTGATCCCTTACTTGTTTGGTGCCATGGCGATGGAGGCAGTAGGGCGTGCAGCGGGTGCTGTGGTGGTAGAGGTGCGCCGCCAGTTTAAAGAGATCAAAGGCATCATGGATGGCACTGGCAAGCCAGAATATGACAAGGCTGTCGATATGCTGACGACCTCGGCCATCAAAGAGATGATCGTGCCGTCGCTGTTGCCAGTCATCGTGCCCGTGCTGGTGGGCTTGCTACTCGGGCCAGCGGCCTTGGGTGGTTTGCTGATGGGCACGATCGTGACAGGACTGTTTGTCGCGATCTCTATGACCACTGGTGGTGGCGCCTGGGACAACGCTAAAAAATATATTGAAGACGGACATCATGGCGGCAAAGGTTCAGAGGCGCATAAAGCAGCGGTCACGGGCGATACGGTCGGTGATCCTTACAAAGATACAGCGGGTCCCGCGATCAATCCTCTGATCAAAATTATTAATATCGTGGCGCTGCTGCTGGTACCTTTGTTGCCAAGTTCGGCACCTTTTGTACCGCATGCTGCTACTACGCAAAATCTACCTCACGCAGCAAATGTAGCTGTCAGCCAGTCTGTGGTGATGCCAGCCAAGATAGTGACTGAGCTTGTCGCAGCAGACGCTGGCACCAAAAGCAAACTCTAAAACGTGAAGAAACGCAGATAAATTCGATATACATTGATCGCAATGATCACTTTATCGCGTTTATTTTAACGATCTGATTAAGTTGCAATAAATATACTCATGGTAAGTATATTTAGATGTCCGTATAATCACTGGTCTATAAGGCAATTTTCGTTAAAAAGTTGGGGAGTATATTGAATTTCCTCATTTTGAACCAATTGTAAAATGGCATACTTCTGGCTACCGGCCTGTATTTTAATCAGACTTTTGTCTGAGCTAGCTCTGTTTTGCTGGAATAAAATTGAGTACAATGTTGCCATAATGACGTTTACGTAAACGTCAATGTGCGCGTCAATGTACGCGTCAATGTAAGCGTCAATCTGAGCCTAAATTCCAACCTCAATCAACGTCAGTAAAACGACCCACATCAAAAAAGAGAGACAACAAATGCAAATTCAAAATAGCGTATTCATCATCACCGGCGGTGCTTCAGGTCTGGGCGCAGCGACTGCCCGTATGATCGTTGCCAATGGCGGCAAAGTGGTGCTGGCCGATGTGCAGGTCGAAGCGGGCGAAAAACTAGCCGCCGAGTTACAAGGTCAGTTCGTTAAATGCGACGTTACGTCCGAAGTCGATGGCCTGGCAGTCGTTGCCGCCGCAACCGCGATGGGCACTTTGCGCGGCCTGGTCAACTGTGCAGGTGTGGCGCCCGCGATCAAAACGGTCGGCAAAGATGGCCCGCATCCGCTGGAGATTTTTCAGCGCGTCGTCAACATCAATCTGATTGGTACCTTCAACATGTGCCGTTTGGCCGCCGATGCAATGGGCAAGACAGACGCAGCAGAGCACGGTGAGCGCGGTGTGATTATTAACACGGCATCGGTTGCCGCATACGACGGGCAAATCGGTCAGGCTGCTTATGCCTCTTCCAAAGCGGCTGTGGTCGGTCTGACCTTGCCAATGGCGCGTGACTTGTCCCGCAGTGGCATCCGCGTGATGACGATTGCTCCGGGTATTTTTGAAACACCGATGTTATTAGGCATGCCGCAAGAAGTGCAAGACGCTCTGGGCAAAATGGTACCGTTCCCACCACGCCTCGGTAAGCCTGACGAATATGCGCATCTGGCAAAAACCATCATTGAAAACGTGATGATGAATGGCGAAACCATACGTTTAGACGGTGCGATCCGCATGCAACCGAAATAATCCTAAAAACGGCAGTTGACCGCTTGTCAGTGCTAATAAGTATTAGATTCAATTGAATCATGTCAGTGCTCTCGCGGTCAGCGTTTTGTTGAGAGCGCTACGAATCTGATTGCACACTTTTTCGGCTCCCCAGCTGCGTTGCTCCTCGTTGCAACGTGAAGGTTGCGCCTCGTCTCGCCTTGCTGGGAAGCCGAAAAAGTCCACACTCAGACTGGTTCAACTACCGTTTCTAGGATCATCCGTTGTAAATTGCGGAATAAATTATGAAGCGCCGTCGCAAATATCGTCCTGCAGCATGACATTTTGAGACGCCGCCAATACACTAGGGCAAGCTTTTTAGCTTGCCCTTTTTATTTAGGCGTGATGTTGACGTACGCCTGCAATTTTCTCTGCAAGGCTCACTCGCGCATCCCATACAAATAGCGCGAGCATAACGATGCTGAAACAGTTTTCGTCACACCTATTACTTTAGAAATGCCTATGAATAGCAATGCAACTACAGGTTTGATTTTGACTGGTGGCGGCGCGCGGGCTGCGTATCAGGTAGGTGTGCTGAAGGCCATTGCCGATATTTTGCTAGAAGATGGCTGGGCCCCGGAGCGCAATCCTTTTGGCATCATTTGCGGCACCTCTGCGGGTGCCATTAATGCCACGGCGCTGGCTTGCCGGTCTGACGATTTCAATCATTCTGTCGCCAGTATTGTGCACGTCTGGGAAAACTTCGAGGCGGCGCAAGTATATCGCGCTGATTCTTTGGGAGTGATACGCTCCGGCGCGCGCTGGTTGTCATTAATGTCCTTCGGCTGGCTGCTCAATAAATGGCGTAAATCACCGCCAAACTCGCTGCTGGATAATTCCCCGTTGGCAGATTTATTAAACCGCATGCTGGATTTGCCACGGCTAGATCAGGCGCTAGCCAGCGGTGCGCTACATGCACTGGCGGTGACGGCATCCTCCTACACCGCGGGTCAGCATCTGACGTTTTATCAAACCCTGGCAGAGATCGAGCCATGGGTCAGAAGCCAGCGTCTGGCGCAAAGAGATTTCATCGGCGTGCCCCATTTATTGGCGTCCTCTGCGATTCCCTTCATGTTTCCCGCGGTGGCGCTGAACTGGGGCGGTTCTCTGGAGTTTTGCGGTGATGGTTCCATGCGCCAATTGGCACCAATTTCTCCTGCCATCCATCTGGGCGCACAAAAAGTGTTGATCGTCGGTGCTGGCAGATTGTCTGAGCCAAGAAGAGAGAACACCGAGATCGCCCGTTATCCTAGTCTGGCGCAAATTGCCGGTCATGCAATGTCCAGCATATTTTTGGACAGTCTGGCAGTGGATATCGAACGCTTAATGCGTATTAACAAAACTCTGTCCATGTTGCCGCCCGAGGTATTAAAAAACACGCCGCTAAAACCGATCGATCTGTTAGTCATTGCACCGTCGCAAAGACTGGACGACATCGCCAGTCGCCATACCGGTAGCTTGCCATTACCCGTCAGAACCATGTTGGGCGGCATCGGTGCAACCGAGGTACGCGGCTCGGCGCTAGCGTCTTACCTCTTGTTTGAATCTAGCTACACTAGAGAATTAATTGAGTTGGGCAAGCAAGACACCTGGGCGCGGCGCGCAGATGTATCTCAATTTTTTGCTGAGTAGATGCTACAAACTAGACACGGGACGATATTCACGCTCGAAAATCTACTATTCCTTTTTAAAAATAGAGTGAATTTTGATGAGTTATTAATATACTCCCCTTTAATTTAATAAAATATGGTTGATTGTCCAGACTTTATATGGGCAATTAATATATACACTAGGGGAGTAATTTAATTGATAAGAATGATCCGCTAGTAAAAAATCTTGGCACTCGATCTTAGAGACACCTGTTCCACTCGTTTTTAGCATCGCTCTGCAAATGCTCCAAAAACAAGGATGACTGTAGCAAAATCGAGAATTATTTCGTTGTCTTTAGTTCATTAAAGGTTGATTCGCCCGACACAAAACGTTAATCTATGTCACTTAATTAAATCTGTTGCCACATAAAATAATGAATAATTTCAAAGCAACATTCTTAAAAAAGTGGTTGGCGCTGCTCACAGTGGCGATGCTTACATCGGCCTTTTTTGCTTTCTCTGGCGCATCTGTTTTACATGCCAAAGAAACCAATGCCGCAAACGCGAGTATGCAGACTATTGCGCTGGCAGAACTACCGAAAGAAGCGCAAGCGACGTTAATCGCTATCAAGCAAGGTGGTCCATTTGCGTATGACAAAGATGGTGTGGTGTTCGGTAACTATGAGTCCAGATTACCCAGGCAAAAGCGTGGTTACTATCACGAATACACAGTAAAAACTCCCAGAGCCAGAAACCGTGGCGCGCGCCGGATTATTGCCGGTGGAGAGCCAGCAACATCAGGTGAGTACTATTACACCGATGACCATTACGAGAGTTTTAAGCAAATCAAAGAATAGCCCTAGTTTGAAACGTAGCAGAAAAAAGTAGCGGAAAAAAGTAGCACTAAGTCAAAATTCAATTCACCACAAAGCAAGCCACATCAATATGACAATAATCTCACCACCAGAGGGAGAAATGAGTTTGCTAACTAGCGTAGCGCCGAATGTCGTGCAATCGATTCGCGCTTTTCGTGTGCCTGATTTACAGGCAGAAGCAGCTCAACTCGGGCAGCATTTTTTGTACGCCTATTGTTTAGAGGCGACGACCAAACAACAAGTGTTGGGTAAAATCGCAGCCTCGTTCGGCTTCCCAAAACATTTTGGGAAAAATTTTGATGCCTTATCCGATTGTCTGACGGACTTAATTTATAAATCGGGTCCGCAACCGGGCTTTGTTGTCGTGCTGGAGCAGTTACCGAATACACCTAAGTTTGATAAAGAAGCGCGGGAAATTTTGCTCGATGTATTCCGTGATGCAGCCGATTTTTGGGCCGACAGAAAAGTTGCTTTCAGAGTGTTTTACTCCTTCGAATAAGACTCCCGGCAGAGCAAAAAAGCTGAAATCCAGACGCGATGCCGACTTTTAAAGTCGGCATTATTATTTGAGTCGAAGTGATGGAGTACTCGCAGCTTTTTTATAGGTTTTTTCCTTGACCTTTTGTCGTTAATGAGACCTAGCCCCTCCAGCACTGTACAATGCCGCCATGAAAAAGATTGTTATCCTCATTTCTGGACAAGGTAGCAATATGCAAGCCATTGTCCAGGCAGCCAAAGTAGAGCAATGGCAAGCCGAGATTGTTGCTGTCATCAGTAATCGCCCAGATGCACCCGGATTGGACTACGCAGCCAAGATGGACATACCCACAGTGGTAGTCGAGAGTAAAAGCTTTACCTCCCGCGAAGCTTTCGATGCAGTATTGCAGCAGCAGATTGACCAGTTTGCCCCGGATTTAGTCGTGCTGGCTGGTTTTATGCGTATCCTGACCAGCGCTTTTGTACAACATTATGTAGAACGCATGATCAATGTGCATCCGTCGTTGCTGCCTAGTTTTGTCGGCTTGGCGACGCATCAGCAGGCATTGAATGCAGGCGTTAAATTGCATGGGATTACTGTGCATTTTGTGACGCCGGAACTAGATCATGGACCCATCATCGCCCAGGCAGCGGTTCCAGTATTGAATGACGATACAGTCGATAGTCTTTCTAAGCGTGTTTTGGAACAAGAACACGTCATTTATCCTAGAGCGGTGCGATGGTTTATCGAGGGTAAGCTAAAAATGATTGAAAATCGGGTTCATGTCGTTGGCGAGTAAGTGACAAATACGCAGCGAATAGTTTGTTTGCCGCATGATCTTTAACACGGTTCAATCTTTAACGACATCACCGCAAATTGAAATTAATTAAGAAATAAAGAAGGAAACACCATGAGATTACCTCCCGCCCTAGTCGGCCATACCGAAGAAGTGTTACGTGAAATTTTGCGTTTTACCGGACCTGCAGACATGGTCTTATCACGCTACTTCCGTGACCATCAACGTTTGGGCTCTCGTGAGCGCGGCGTCATCGCAGAAAGTATCTACGGCTTGTTAAGAAATAAGAGCGTTTTTACTAGTTTTTCAGAGTCTGGTAGTGGTGCTTCTATGCGCCGCCTGGCATTACTGGGTTTGGCTGATGCTGCAGGGATTGATTCTTTATGTGGTTTGACTGAGGAAGAAACGGGCTGGTTGCAACGTGTAATGGAAATCGACCGTGCTCATTTGCCAGTCTCATTACAATCAAATTTGCCTACCTGGCTATGGGAAAAGTTTGTTGAAAAAATGGGCGAGACTGAGGCCTTGGTCTTGGCTCAGGCATTAAACGCTCCGGCACCGTTGGATTTGCGAGTCAACTCGATTAAAGGGTCTAGCCGCGAAGAAGTGATCGCCAGTCTGGCATTGGCACCGATCGTGGCAGAACCAACGCCTTATTCGGCACTTGGTCTGCGTATCAAGAAAAAACCGTCGATTCAGAATTTACCTTTATTCCAAGATGGCACGATCGAGGTGCAGGATGAGGGCAGTCAGCTTTTAGCCCAATTAGTCGGCGCTAAACGCGGCGAAATGGTAGCTGATTTTTGCGCGGGTGCCGGCGGTAAAACTTTAGCGCTGGGTGCAAGCATGCGCAATACCGGTCGTTTGTATGCGTTTGATATTTCAGAAAAGCGCTTGGCCAAGCTCAAGCCACGTCTGGCGCGTAGCGGTTTATCTAACGTCCATCCGGTCGTGATTGCACATGAGCGTGACGCTAAAATTAAACGTCTGGCCGGTAAGCTGGATCGCGTCTTGGTTGATGCACCGTGTAGCGGACTCGGTACCTTGCGCCGTAATCCTGATGTTAAATGGCGTCAGAACTTGGTCGGTATTGCAGAACTCAATGTCAAACAGACAGCGATCCTTGATAGCGCCGCCCGCTTAGTAAAATCTGGTGGACGACTGGTATATGCAACTTGCAGCGTGCTGGAAGAAGAAAACGAAGCCATCGTGTCTGCTTTTATCGCAGCACATCCCGACTTCACGCTGGTCCCGATGTCACAAGTTCTGGCAGAGCAAAAAATCGACCTGGAAATGGGTGATTATTTAAAATTAATGCCACATTTACACCAGACTGATGGTTTCTTTGCTGCGGTGTTAGAGCGCAATAAACCGCAAGTTGCATAATATTTACTCGCGTATTAATTTTTACATCAGGATAAAAACTTGGATAAAAATGTAACTACTAACGCAAGCTTGTTAGCAAGTTTAATTGCTGATTTATCAGATGATTTGCAGAATACAAACTTTCTCTGGCAAATCGGGACGGTATGTATTTGTTTCGCACTTGCATGGTATGCAGCGACTTTGTTGAAGAGGAATTTCTCTAAAGCTGGTACCTCAGCAGGCGTGTTGCAGATTAGCGCGAGTAGTTTTCATCGGGTGGTATTTCCATTACTGGCCTTAGTTTTCATTTTTATCGCCAAGATTATCCTGGGGCGTTGGCAGCATACGCATTTGCTGAGCTTGCTTATTCCCATCATCGGCTCTCTGGCGCTGATACGCTTTGGTTTTTATGTGGTGCGCCGTACTTTTGCCAAAGACGGCAAGATAGGCAGCTTTCTTGCGACGTTTGAGAAGTTATTCGCACTTATCGTCTGGCTTGGGGTGGTTTTGCACTTCACCGGTTTGTGGCAAGAACTTTTTACTGCGCTGGATGACACCGTTTTACCTATCGGTCATAACAAAGTCTCATTACTTTCTATAGCGCAGGCTCTAGTCTCTGTCGCCTTGACTTTGATCGTCGCACTCTGGGCTAGCGCCGCTTTAGAAGCGCGCTTGATGTTGCTGCCGAGCATGCACTCTTCCTTGAAGGTGGTGTTATCTCGCTTCGGGAGAGCCGTGCTCATTTTGCTGGCGATCTTAGTCAGCCTGACGATCGTTGGTATTGATCTTACTGTTTTATCCGTATTTGGCGGTGCATTGGGTGTTGGCCTGGGTTTTGGTTTGCAGAAAATTACCAGTAGCTATGTTTCTGGTTTCATTATTTTGTTAGATCGAAGCATGTCGATTGGTGACATGATCACAGTCGATAAATTTAGTGGACGGGTTACTCAAATCAATACTCGTTATACGGTATTAAAGGGCTTGGACGGTGGTGAGTCGGTTATCCCAAATGAAATGCTGGTGTCTACTCCTGTGCAAAATTTCTCGCTCAGTGATCGTGCTGTGGCCATGGGAACCGATGTAATTGTTGCTTATCAGACAGATATTGAGGTGCTATTTCCTATTTTGGCCGAGGTAGTGGCGCAAGTGCCACGGGTTTCAAAAGAATCTCCTCCGTCGGCCTATTTACTTAAGTTTGGTGCCGATGGACTAGAGTTACGAGTTGGATTCTGGATTGGCGACCCTGAAAACGGCCGCTCTAATGTATTATCAGAGGTAAATCGTGCTATCTGGAAAGCTTTGCAGGAGCACAAAATTGAATTACCTTGCGCGCAACGCGCTGTAACACTGATTAATATGCCAAGTACCAGCGCACCAGAAAATAATGCGCCAGACAAAGTTTTTGGGTCAACTTAAAAAAACGCGTACAATACGAAAATTCGCAAAAAATTTTGACGCTTTGCTTTTATCAATTAAGCTAGGATAGTGTCATTAACTAAGGAGTACTTCTCATTTTGAGCACTTTTATTGATATGGTAATTGACTTTTTGTCTAATGGTTTGACTCGTGCAACCGCCTGGCAGGTATTTATTTTTACCGCCGTGGTCACGCACATCACTATTGTCAGCGTCACGATATTTTTGCATCGTTGCCAAGCGCATCGCGCATTAGATTTGCATGCGGCTCCTAGCCACTTTTTCCGTATGTGGTTATGGCTGACTACCGGCCAGGTTACAAAGCAATGGGCTGCGATTCATCGCAAGCATCACGCTAAATGCGAAACTGAAGAAGATCCGCACAGCCCTGTAACACGCGGTATTAAAAAAGTTTTATTAGAAGGCGCTGAACTGTATCGCGCAGAATCAAAAAATCTTGAAACAATCCAAAAATATGGTCATGGCACACCTGACGACTGGATCGAAAAAAATCTTTATAGCCGCTTCAGTTGGCAGGGTGTTGCACTGATGCTGATTATTGATTTCATGTTGTTTGGTGTAATCGGTGTCACCGTTTGGGCCGTACAAATGTTGTGGATTCCAGTGACAGCTGCCGGCATTATCAATGGTATCGGACATTACTGGGGCTATCGCAACTATGATTGCCCAGACGCTGCTACTAACATCATTCCGTTCGGTATTTTGATTGGCGGCGAAGAGTTGCACAATAATCATCACACATTTGGTACATCGGCAAAATTGTCTTCCAAATGGTATGAGTTTGATATTGGCTGGATGTATATCCGCTGCCTGGAAATTGTTGGTCTTGCTAAAGTGAAAAAGGTTGCTCCTGAGCCTAAATTTGCTGAAATCAAATCAGCGATTGATATGGAAACCTTGCAAGCGGTCATTTCTAACCGTTACGACGTAATGGCGAAGTACACAAAATCCTTGCGTCGTACTTGGTCTCAGGAAGTTGCTTTGTTGCGTGAGAAAGCTCATTTTGAAGATGGCTTCTTGAAATCAGCTAAAAAGCTTTTGCAACGTGAGCCAACCAAATTAGAAGCGCCGCAAAAACAGCATTTGTCTGAAGTTTTAGCTCATAGCAACGCTTTAAAGACTATGCATGATATGCGCGTTGAGTTAGGCCTGATTTGGGAACGCTCCACTGTTAGCCGCGAGCAACTGGTACATCAGTTGCAAGATTGGTGCGTTCGTGCCGAGGCATCTGGTATTCAGGCTTTACATGACTTCTCTCGTAGATTGCGCAGTTACGCTTGATCTGATGGGGTAGTTAAACAAAAAACGACGCCAGATGGCGTCGTTTTTTTATTGTATTTACGAAGACTTGAATATAAAAATCAATACTAGCGCGTGGCTCTACAATGGGTTGAATTGTCGTAAGCGCATTAACGATCTCTTGTAGATATGCGCATTAAATGGATTTTGATACTGAGTGAGCTAGACCGAGTATTAATTCATGAATCAATCACCCATGATGCAATAGACGAAAAAAAACCTGCAATTTATGCAGGTTTTTTTAAGATGTCCAAAATTATTTAATTTTAGTTTCTTTGTAGATCACATGCTTACGTGCCTTAGGATCAAACTTCATGATCTCCATTTTTTCAGGCATAGTACGCTTGTTTTTTGATGTGGTATAGAAATGACCTGTACCAGCAGTCGATTCCAGTTTGATTTTGTCGCGACCAGATTTAGCCATGATATTTTCCTAACAATAGTTTTCGCTTAAACTTTTTCGCCGCGAGCACGCAGATCAACTAAAACAGCATCAATGCCGATTTTGTCGATGACACGTAAGCCTGCGTTAGACAAACGCAGGGAAACCCAGCGATTTTCTGACTCTACGAAAAAGCGACGATTTTGCAGATTAGGCAAAAAGCGACGTTTGGTTTTGTTGTTTGCATGGGAAACATTGTTGCCAACCATTGGCCCCTTCCCAGTAACTTGGCAGACACGCGCCATGTTTCACTCCTTAATGGTTTCCGAATTTGGAAAAAAATGAAGTATAACGAAAATTCTAATAATTATCAACGACTTGCGAAAAACAATTGTGTCTAAGTTGATTTTTAAATTTAACATTTAATCTATTATGACTAATTGCACCGCTTTTGATATGGATATTTAAATTTGTCCATGCTCGGCAAAGGAATAAACGTTGGGATTAGCCACAATAAAATGATCTAGCACCCGAACGTCGACCAAGGATAAGGTCTGCTTTAGTGTTTTGGTAAGCGTGATATCGGCGTCGCTAGGTTCTGCGTTGCCAGAAGGGTGATTGTGAGCAAGGATAACGCTGGCAGCATTGTGGTGAAGTGCCGCTTTCACAATTTCTCTTGGATAGACACTTGCATGACTGAGCGTGCCCCGGAAGAGTTCTTCTGAGGTGATCAAGCGATTTTTTATATCTAAAAATAGTACGGCAAAAGATTCATAAGTTTTGTTTCCTATCAAAAGTTGTAGATAACTTTTTACGGCTTGTGGTGATGACAGCATTGGCGCTGATTGCAGCTCTTCAGAAATAGAGCGTTTCGCTAGCTCTAATACGGCATGCAGTTGCGCATATTTCGCGTTACCCAATCCATGGACTGACGAAAATTCTTTGATATCAGCGGCAAACAAGCCAGTCAATGAACCAAATTGACTCAGCATATCGCGCCCTAAATCAACGGCGCTTTTTCCGGTTACCCCAACACGTAAAAAAACAGCCAGCAGTTCAGCATCAGACAGGGCTTTTGCTCCAAACTTGATCAGCCGTTCCCTTGGGCGTTGATCTTCAGGCCAATCAGTGATTGCCATAAATTTATCCTTAGTAACGACGAGCTTGATTTTATTAAAGGTAACGAAGCTTATTAATTTCAATATTAATTAAAATGCAATTATTATATTGCAATTTTTCTTAATCATGGCGTAATTTAATCTGAGGTAAGAACAAGGAATGTGTCGCAATCTATGCGGTGAGATTATTCAATCTTCTACGATATTTTTATCGAATTTGATTGAATTCTGTCATCGCGCCAATAACATTTCAAGTTACTTCATTTAATATACTCCTACTAGGTATATTTTTATTGTCCATATATTAATTGGACAATGTGGCATTTTTAAGAAAAATAAAGGGGAGTATATAAAAATGGAAAATTGAAGTAATCAAATATCTTAAGAAAAATCATTTATCTACACCCCGTTTATATGCGTTTTGTATTAAGTCTGCTCAGAACGCATACCTGCGCACTGAGTTCTTCTATTTCATTAGAATTGGAATGACATACAATAGTGCCTTGATCGAACATCCTTATTATCATGTCAAATCCCGTCATTCCAGTCGTTACATCAGATGCATATCTGACTTTGCACTATCGTTTAGCTACTTTGGACGGTGAAAATATTATTAGTACCTTCGAAGAAAGTCCTGCCACATTACAAATGGGTCTGGGCCAACTGGCACCAGAACTTGAGCGCGCTTTATTGGGTCTGGAAGAGGGCTCGCAAATTACGCAAGAACTGGCACCAGAAAATGCATTTGGGCCACGTAATCCTGAGCTGATTCAGCGTGTGTCGCGCGCTACATTGAAAGAAAATTCCGCTTTTGGTGAGCAATATGTGATCGGTGATTTGGTTGAGTTTGCAGCCCCTTCGGGTGGGCGCTTTGCCGGAATTTTGAGATCTATCGACGCCGAGGGTGCGTTGTTTGACTTCAATCATCCTCTTGCAGGACAAACTGTTTTGTTTGAAACAAAAATTATCGGCATTTTATAAAGCGACAAATGGACAAAGAAATTTTATTGGCGCAACCAAGAGGTTTTTGTGCCGGCGTTGACAGAGCGATAGAAATCGTTGAGCGCGCATTACAACAATTTGGCGCGCCCATTTATGTGCGTCATGAGATCGTGCATAACGCTTATGTTGTAAACGATCTTCGAGAAAAAGGCGCTATTTTCATTGAAGAATTAGATGACGTGCCTGCCGGAAATACGGTTATTTTTTCGGCGCATGGCGTATCACAGTCGGTTAGAAAAGAAGCTGAGGCAAGAGGCTTAACCGTGTTTGATGCAACTTGTCCTTTGGTCACTAAAGTACACATAGAAGTTGCAAAAATGCGGAAAGAAGGCCGTGAAATAATCATGATCGGTCATCAGGGTCATCCTGAAGTTGAGGGGACGATGGGTCAAACCGAGGGTGGCATGCACTTGGTTGAAACGGTCGAAGACGTTGCTTTATTGGAAGTTGCAAATCCGGATTTACTTGCCTATGTCACACAAACTACTTTGTCTGTCGATGACACGATAGAGATTATTGGTGCGCTTAAGAGCAAATTCCCCCAAATTAGCGAGCCCAAAAAAGGCGATATTTGTTACGCAACAACAAATCGTCAAGAGGCTGTTAAATTTATGGCGCCGCAAGTTGATTTAGTGATCGTTGTTGGCAGCGCCAATAGTTCTAACTCTAATCGTCTGCGTGAAGTTGCGCAAAAGAAGGGTGCGGCATCCTATATGGTCGATAACGCGACACAAATTCAACCTGATTGGTTAGAGAACTGTCGCCGTATTGGTGTCACAGCAGGCGCATCCGCCCCTGAAATACTGGTTCAACAAGTCATTGATCGCTTAAAACAGTTAGGCGCCTTAAGCGTACGCACGCTAGACGGTGCTGAGGAGAGTGTGACTTTTCCTATGCCAAAAGGATTGACGGGCATAAAGTAATCAGCAAAAGGAATTGTTCTTTCGATGCTTGCAAATTTTAAATTGCAAGTCTGTTTTTATTCAGTATTTTATTTCGTCTACTCATCATTAACATAGCTATGCTTTGATCGGCAGTGACGCTGATTTCTGCTTTACAGGCGGTAGTGGTGGTGTAGTATGGGGACGAACAAAACATATCTGCAATATTTTTGCCATTGTGTTGATGTTCAATCTCTTTATAATTCCTCCTGTTTTAATAAACTGCATCATTGCAGTGCATGAAATATAAGTAGCATATAAGTGGCACCTAAAAATATTACAAAAAGCTTTTTATTCAAAGTTGCAGAGGAGAGTTTCATATGCGTTATCAGCACATTTTTATTGCTCCGGATTACATGACACGTCGTTTAGGCTAACAGGCGTCGAAATTGAGCGGCACTCATGAAAGACGGAGTGCCGTTTTTTGTTATCAGGAATGGTTTTTGCTGAGTGTTTTGCAGATTGAGATATGTTGATATCTTAGTAAAAATCCCGATTAGTTCTTAAAGAGAGAAGCAATATGGATACATTTATCCAACAAATTATTAATGGACTGGTACTAGGGTGCATGTATGCCTTAGTCGCACTAGGTTATACGATGGTGTACGGTGTACTTAATCTGATTAATTTTGCTCATGGCGACGTGTTGATGGTCGGCGCGATGGCAGGATTAACGATTATTAGTTTTCTTCAGCATGTCGCTCCTGATCTCCCGGGGATTGTCAAATTAATCATCGCGATTTTGGGCGCAATACCAGTTTGTATTATTTTGAACGTGGTGATTGAGAGGGTAGCCTACCGAAGGCTACGAAATGCACCGCGACTGGCTCCATTAATTACAGCGATCGGCATCTCGCAATTAGTCCAGGTTTTTGCAATGATTATCTGGGGTCGCAGCCCAATTTCTTTCCCAAGTATTATGCCGTCCACGCCGATCGCGATTGGCGGCGCGGTGATTTCACAAACACAAGTACTACTGCTAGTTCTGGCGACGCTCGCCATGGTTGGTTTGGTCTTACTCGTGGAAAAAACAAAAATGGGACGTGCTATGCGTGCTACCGCAGAGAATCCAAGAGTTGCCGGATTGATGGGGGTCGATTCGAATAAAGTGATTGTCGCGACCTTCGCGATTGGTGCTTCACTGGCTGCAATCGCAGGGGTGATGTGGGCCGCAAACTATTCTTCTGCTCAATTTGCAATGGGATTTTTACCCGGCTTAAAAGCATTCTCTGCTGCGGTACTAGGAGGCATTGGGAATATTTATGGCGCTATGGTCGGTGGCATTATTCTTGGATTGATTGAAAGTCTCGGTGCTGGCTACATCGGCGAGTTAACCGGAGGCTTACTGGGAAGTCAGTATCAGGATATTTTTGCCTTCGTTGTTTTGATCATTGTGTTGACGCTGCGCCCATCCGGCATTATGGGTGAACGTGTTGCAGACCGAGCCTAAGGAGAAAACAATGTCGAATTTATTTGATATAAAAGCAAATCCTAGTAAGGCTTACTCTAGCTTTGCAGTCCTCGCCATTATTTTAGTTATATTCCCTTTTGTTGCCGCCAATTTTGGTAACTCCTGGGTACGTATTATTGACTTTGCTTTGCTCTATATTATGTTGGCGTTAGGGCTCAATATCGTTGTCGGTTTCGCTGGCTTATTGGATTTAGGTTACATCGCGTTCTACGCAGTTGGTGCCTATATTGCTGCTTTGCTTGCCTCGCCGCAGTTTGCTGTAGTGCTGGAATCTTTTGTCAATAATTACCCTGTAGTCGGTAATTTCTTGATGGCGGTCTTTGGTCCCGAAATCGCTCAGACTGGCTTACATTTGTCCGTCTGGATAATCGTACCTATTGCAGCGGCTGTGGCTGGGTTGTTTGGTGCTTTGTTAGGTGCTCCTACTCTCAAATTACGTGGTGATTATCTCGCTATTGTTACCTTGGGCTTCGGCGAGATTATCCGTATTTTCATGAATAACATGAATTCACCAGTGAATATTACGAATGGTCCGCAAGGTATCAACATGATTGACCCTATCCGGATTTTTGGTGTGTCTTTGTCCGGTGAGGCTGGCTCAAATGCGACACTAAATATCGCTGGTTTTAGCATGCCTTCAGTGAATGCCTACTACTTCTTGTTTTTAGCACTTTGTATTGTCATTATTTTTGTCTCACTGCGTTTGCAAAATTCGCGCTTAGGCCGGGCTTGGGTTGCCATACGTGAAGATGAAATTGCCGCTAAAGCGATGGGTATTAACACTCGCAACATTAAATTATTAGCATTCTCAATGGGCGCTTCCTTTGGTGGTGTTTCTGGTGCAATGTTCGCTTCATTCCAGGGCTTTGTGTCACCAGAATCTTTCTCATTGACTGAATCTATTGTCGTGTTAGCGATGGTGGTGCTAGGTGGTATCGGACATATTCCAGGTGTTATTTTGGGTGCAATTTTGTTAGCAGCCTTGCCTGAAATATTGCGTCACAGCGTTGAGCCTTTGCAAAATCTTTTATTCGGCAAAATTTTGGTTGAAGCCGAAGTATTGCGTCAATTGTTATACGGTCTGGCGATGGTCCTGATCATGCTGAATCGACCTGCCGGTTTGTGGCCAGCGCCAAAACACGAAGACCGACCGACTAGCAGCAATGACAAAACTGCCGAGGCTTAAGGGATATCGACATGACTGAAAAAACTATTTTAAAAATTGAAGGTGCAAACAAACGCTTCGGTGGTTTGCAGGCTTTATCGAATGTCGGCATCAATATCAAGCAAGGCCAAATTTATGGCCTGATTGGTCCTAATGGCGCGGGTAAAACCACCTTTTTTAATGTGATTACTGGTTTATACCAGCCTGATTCTGGTGTATTTGAATTGGATGGCAAGCCTTATTCACCATCTGCCCCGCATGAGGTTGCCAAGGCGGGTATTGCGCGGACTTTCCAAAATATCCGCTTGTTTGGTGAAATGACCGCTTTAGAAAATGTCATGGTTGGACGCCATATCAGAACTCATCAGGGTGTTTTTGGTGCGGTGTTTCGTTTCCCTGCGGCGGTAAAAGAAGAGGCAGAAATCCGCCTTCGTGCGCAGGAGCTGCTCGACTTCGTTGGTATTGGTCAGTTTGCTAGCCGGACTTCTAAATTTCTGTCTTACGGCGATCAGCGTCGTTTAGAAATTGCCCGCGCATTGGCGACTGATCCAAAATTATTGGCGCTTGATGAGCCTGCTGCCGGTATGAACGCCACCGAGAAGTTAGCGTTACGTGAATTACTGGTAAAAATCAAAGCAGAGGGTAAAACTATTTTGCTGATTGAACATGATGTCAAATTAATGATGGGTTTGTGTGACCGTATTACGGTTCTGGACTACGGCAAACCGATAGCCGAGGGTGTACCTGCAGACATACAAAAAAATCCTGCAGTGATTGAAGCGTATTTGGGAGGTTCTCACTAATGGTTGATAACGTATTGAAAATCAGCAACCTCAAGGTTGCTTACGGCGGTATCAAAGCGGTCAAAGGTATTGATCTTGAAGTGAACAAAGGTGAGTTAATTACTTTGATTGGTGCTAACGGCGCCGGTAAAACAACGACGCTTAAAGCAATTACCGGTACGCTACCAAGCGCTAAAGTAGAGGGCGAAATTCTCTATAACGGCAAATCTATTAAAGGGGTAACTTCATTTGAACTGGTGAATAACCATTTAGCTATGGTACCTGAGGGACGTGGTGTTTTTACGCGTATGAGCATTTTAGAAAACCTGATGATGGGTGCATTTATTCGCAATGACAAAGCGGGAATTAATGCAGACATAGAAAAGTGGTTTGCGGTTTTCCCTCGTTTGAAAGAACGTGCGGCGCAATTGGCAGGTACTTTGTCTGGTGGCGAGCAACAAATGTTGGCGATGGCACGTGCTTTGATGAGTCATCCAGATTTACTGTTGCTTGATGAGCCTTCTATGGGTTTGTCCCCAATCATGGTGGAAAAGATTTTTGAAGTAGTCAGAAATGTTTCCGCTCAAGGGGTAACTATTTTATTGGTAGAGCAAAATGCGAAGCTGGCACTGCAAGCGGCGCATCGAGGTTACGTCATGGATTCGGGGGCTATTACTATGTCTGGTAATGCTAAAGATATGCTGAATGATCCTAAAGTTCAGGCGGCTTATTTGGGTGAGTAAATTACTCGAATGACAAAGCGATAAACACAAAAAAGCCCCGATTTCACTCGGGGCTTTTTTGTGTTTATTTAATTTGAATTTTCAAATTCAAATTAAAACTTATTTCTTGGTTGCTTTAGGCGTTGCTTTTTCTGTTGCTTTGGTGATTTGCGCTACTGCCGTTGTCATATTTGTTTCTATCGCTTCGACAGCTTGTTTGGTCGTTTTGCTTAGTTGGTCGTAACCAGCGTTGGCATTAGTGATGGCAGTTTTAACGAAAGTCACCATGCCTTCTGTGCCAGCAGGTGCATTTTTTGAGACTTCTTCAAATAACGCTACGACTTTGCGATTTGTTTCTGCAATTTGCGATTCTGCTGCCTTCGTAAATTCTGCTTGTGTGCTGGAAACGATTGTTGATAAATGACGACCATATGCCAAAGCTTTTTCTGTATTCGGTTGTGCGTGGGCAGCTGATAATGTAAAGAATTCTTGTGGGTCTTTAGCTGCCATTAATTGCTTGGCATTTGCTGTAGATTCTTCCATGGAGGTTTTAACAACGGTCAAATTTAGTTCTACAAATTTTTCTACGCTTTCAAATGCTTTAGTCGTTAGCGCAGTCATCATGGCAAGTTGAGCATCGAAATTTGCTTTAGTGGCAGCGGAAAATTGTTCTGGTGCAGAAAACATAGATTTCTCCTAAAAGGATCGTTCAATTTGATGACAGGGGTTGCATTTTTGAAACTACTTATGGCTAATATTGTGCAATGCAATATGGAGCATTTTATTGATTAATTGAGCGAAGTCAAGAAAATTGTGCATTGCAACAAAATTGTCTTTATTGAAAATAATGGCACGATTAGAAATAGCAGATAAACGATTGTTGGCAAATTCTTTCTAATCTGTGGCGATTATCGAAGCTAATTGTGACCAGGGGATGAAATCATCCCGCAGCTTCATGTATTATTTTTACAGGAAATGGTATTTCATTAAGATTGGGACTTACGCAAAATTGTCCCGGCAGGGCGTAGCGAAGAGGGTAGTACTTTAGTAAGACTAGGTGCTGTAACGCTTTGGGGCAGTTTTGTGTAAGTCTTAAATATGAGTCACACATGTGGAGCGCGACAAAATGGCAATAGAGGCAAAACAGAGAAGTGCATTTAAACATTTTCATGTCATCAGCACCCGCTGGATGGATAATGATGCTTATGGACATGTAAATAATGTGGTGTATTACAGTTGGTTTGATACCGTCGTAAACCAATTTCTGATTGTCAACAGCGTGCTTGATATCGAGAAAAGTCCATTCATCGGATTAGTAATTGAAACTCAGTGCAATTACCTGGATTCAGTAGCTTTTCCGGATGTGGTCAGCGCCGGTGTCAGCGTCACTAAAATTGGTAATTCTAGTGTCCGTTACGAGGTAGGCATTTTTAAAAACGATGAAGACACTGCCTCAGCACAAGGTCATTTTGTTCATGTTTATGTTGACCGGATTACCCGCAGGCCAGTGGTTATCCCAGACCGTGTAAGGGATTTGTTAAAAACAATAGCAATTTAAAATGCAGAGCCCTCGCAAAACAACCTTAGCTGTGTCGCGTCGCCTGGTCGTACTTGTATGTACGGCCTTCGTCGCCACGCTTTGCTGAGACAATTTCTGATAAGTCCTAAAAACTATACACGGAGTAATAATGATTAATTCCCCAAGCCAACAATATGTTGATGAAGCTATTGTTTCCCGACGTTCAATCCGGTCTTTCTTACCTACGCCAGTTGATCAGGAAGAGCTGCGAAAAATTTTAACGGTATCTGCCCGTGCGCCTTCTGGCAGTAACACTCAGCCTTGGAAAGTGTATGTCTTAACCGGGGATAAATTGCGATTGTTGTCAGCCAGCATACTCGCAGCACACAATGATGTAGAGAAGGCTCAAGAGCACAAACAAGAATATAACTACTACCCAGTCAAGTGGATCACGCCTTATCAGGAGCGCCGTCGTAAGGTCGGTTGGGATTTATACGCCTTACTTGGTCTCGGTCGAGAAAATAAATCTGGCATCCACGCGCAGCACGGGCGCAATTACGGATTTTTTGATGCCCCGGTCGGTTTGATTTTTACGATTGATCGCGTTATGGAGCAAGGTTCCTGGCTAGATTATGGAATGTTCTTGCAAAATATTATGCTGGCGGCACGGGGGCGCGGTCTTGATACTTGCCCTCAGGCGGCCTTCACTCAGTATCATAAAATTATTCAAGAGGTATTAAACTTGCCAGAAAACGAAATGCTGGTTTGCGGCATGTCGCTTGGCTACGCAGATCACAGCAAGATAGAAAATACCTTGATCACAGAACGTGATGCAGTTGATGATTTCGTTAAGTTTTTAGATTAGAACTTAGCTAAAGCCATCATTGCCACCGTCCCGGTAGCGTTGCAGCTCCCACTTCGACTAAGATGCTGTCTTTGTTGCTACGCCTGCCGGGGTAATTTTGTAGATCGCTTCGGCTTGAGATAATTATCAATTGCTTAAACTATCCGATCCACGTCGGGAAAAATTGATTATGACTAATCCGTGACACTAGACTTTTGTTCAAGTAATGCGCATAAGTCTTTAATTCTCTTGCGAATTTTCACAATTTTGCTACACTGCATCAAATTTTCTACATTTATATTTGGGAGCGATTGATGCTTAAATTTGCTCGTAAGGCACTTATTCTTTGCGTTGCGATGCTACCTGCATCAGCCGTATTTGCCGAAGTTGTGCACCACAAGAAGCACGTGCACAAAAAAGTAGTCACAAAACTTGCTGCAAGCAAATTTGTGACACACACGATTATCGTTAATGGCAAGAAGCGTGTGGTCACACAACGCGTCCCGGTCCTAGCCGTTGTCGCTGAAAAAGCAACAATGGGTGATATCGCAGGCCTCAAGCACACACAAGATCCTTTGGCTTTGCAATCCAATGTTGCCTTCGTTGTAGACCAAGCCAGCTCCAAAGTCCTGTTTGAAAAAAACTCGAATGTTTCGTTGCCGATTGCATCGATCACCAAATTGATGACGAGTTTGGTGGTGGTCGAGGCCAAGCAAGACATGAGTGAAGAGATTGAAATCACGAACGATGATCTCGACAAAGAAAAAGGGACTAGTTCGCGTCTGAAAATTGGCTCCAAATTATCCCGTGCCGATCTATTGCATATTGCTTTGATGAGTTCTGAAAACCGCGCCGCTTCTGCTTTGGGTAGAAACTACGTCGGTGGTTTGCCAGCATTTGTCGCTGCGATGAACGCCAAGGCAAAAGAATTAGGGATGACCGAAACGCATTACGTCGATTCTTCCGGTTTATCTAGCCACAATGTCGCCAGTGCTCAGGATTTGGTGCGCTTGGTTAACGCGGCCTACCAGCATCCAGTAATTCGCCAATATTCAACGGACACCAGCTATATTGTTTCTCCGGGCGGACGTCCTTTACAGTATTCAAGTTCGAATAAATTAGTCGCAAATCCTACCTGGGAAATCGGCTTACAAAAGACTGGTTATATCTCCGAGGCGGGTCGTTGTCTGGTCATGCAGGCAATGATAGAGGGCCGTGCGATTGTGATGGTATTTCTTGACTCCAAAGGTAAATATTCCCGGTTGGCTGATGCGGGACGTATCCGCAAGTGGTTAGAAACAATTAAACCGCAAGCCTAATTTTTCAATCTAAATTAAATCTGACTCGGCTAATTTGGCGAATCGGGTTTTGCAAGCAGTTAAAAAACGGTTGATAGGGATAGCATGATCCTTGTCAGCCGTTTTTTATTTCCCGCCTTACTCCACTTTTATTCCAGCAAGCTATGCCAAAGCGCGCGCGTGCTGGCAACTTCCTTTGCAATCTGTTCTGGTGCAACACGGGCTTGCTCTTCTCCTTGCAGGCGCTGGTTGTGTTGAAGCTTGCGTAGCAGTCGATAAGCATTGGCGTTTTGATCTGCCAGAGTAGCATCGATTAAGCCTAATTCTCCACATAGTTTAAGCAGCGCGATGTTGCCGATATTCGCGGTTAATTGGGGGAAGGTTTGGGCATGCTTCAAGACTAAAAATTGTACGATAAATTCAATATCTATCATGCCGCCTGCATCTTGCTTCAGGTCGAATAAATTAGAGCGATTGGGATGTGCATCACGCATTTTTTTGCGCATCTTGATCACTTCTTCTTTGAGCTTGTCCGGGTCGCGTACTTGTCTTAAAACTTGTTCCCGAATCTGATCAAATTGCGTTGCGATACGCTCATCACCGGCACAAAACCGTGCTCGCGTTAAGGCCTGATGTTCCCATAGCCATGCAGATTTTTCCTGATATTTAGCAAATGCGGCAACCGACGATACCAACAAACCGCTAGCACCATCTGGTCTCAAGGCGATATCAACATCAAACAAAATCCCGGCAGGTGTGTGGCAAGTCATCCAGGTAATAAAGCGCTGCGCCAGTTTGGCGTAATTGGCCGGTGCGTCTTGATCGTCGTCGTCATATAAAAAAATGACATCCAGATCAGAGGCATAACTCAATTCTTTACCACCCAATTTACCGTAGGCGATGACGGCAAATTGCGGTTGCTCCTGGTGGCGAGTGGAAATCGTTTGCCAGGCTGCTTGTATCGTCGCTGCCACGATCACATCCGCCAGTTGCGACAAGGCATCGGCCAAATGTTCTACGCTGGCTTTACCCTCTAAATCTTGTGCCAGCAAACGGAATAGTAGCGCGTGATGCATTTCGCGCAGGGTTTCCATCTGGCGCTCAGTATCGCCTTGGTGCTGGTCTAATTGTTGTTGTAGCTCGGTACTAAAATTGTCCCAGTCGACGTCTTGGTGCAAGGCTGTTTCGTCCAGAACACTGTCTAGTAATATCGGGTGGCGGGTTAAAAATTTAGCCGCCCAATCGCTCGCGCCCATCATCCTGACGACGCGCTCTAATGCGTACGGATACTCGGTCAGCAGCGCGAGATACGCAGATCTTTTGGCAATCGCTTCAATAAAATCTAATAGACGATTTAGTGTTGCCAGCTGACCGCTACTTTGTTTGGCAATCAGTGCTAAGGCGCTATTGATGATGGCGACTAATTTATTACGATTATTGTCGGATAGCGATTGCAGTCGTGGCGCTCGCCACGTACTCATTAGTCTTTTTACTGCACTTGGCACATCATGGAAATGTAATGAGACGAGATAAACTTCCAGCATTTCGTCACCATCTGCACCAGATAAAGTCGCTGCCAGCACGCTATCATCACCGGTTTTTTTCAGCGATTTTTTCTCTTTGAAAATAGCATCAAATTGTTCGGCAACAAATTGTCTGTGCAGGCTTAGTTCATTGAGTAGTTCGCGGGTAGAACCATAGCCCATCATTTGCGCAATGATCAGCTGATCTTCTTCCTTGGCTGGGAATGTGTGTGTTTGCGCGTCATCCAGATATTGCAGTCGATGTTCCAGATTGCGCAAAAAATCGTACGAGGTCAGCAATTGATCGACGACGGCAGACTCCAAGATATTTTTCTCTGCAAGCGTACGTAGCGTGTTGCGAGTAGAGCGGTCGCGTAAGCTGGCTTCGCGTCCGCCCCGTATTAACTGGAATACCTGGCTTAAAAATTCGATCTCCCGTATGCCGCCGCGCCCCAGTTTAACGTTGTTGCTACGTTCTGGATGACGGGTTTCCTGTCGTATGACCTCGGCACGGATTTGCGCATGCATAGAGCGCAGCGAATCGATCACGCCATAGTCAAGATAACGTCGATATACAAACGGTCGAATAATTTTATCTAGTGCCAGAATATCCAAAGGCTTGCCAGTGAGCGCACGTGCTTTAACCCAGGCGTAACGCTCCCATTCTCTGCCTTGCACCATAAAATATTCTTCAACCATCGCAAAACTAGCGACTAATGGACCGGAGTTGCCATTGGGGCGCAAGGCCATATCAACTCTAAAGCTAAAACCGTCTTCGGTGACTTCAGAAATTGCTGCAATTAATTTTTTACCAAGCCGGCTAAAAAATTCATGGTTGGATAAGCCACGTTGTTCGGCACTGGCATTGGTGTCGCCGTTCTCGGCATAACAAAAAATCAAGTCGATATCGGAAGATACATTCAGTTCGTCGCCCCCCAGCTTGCCCATACCGAGCACGATTAATTCTTGCGGCTCACCGGATTCTTCTCCAATCGGCGTGCCGTAGAGGGCAACGGCTTCTTGCATCAAGGCAGTCAAATGCTGTTGCACGACAAAATCGGCAAAACTGCTAGTCGTCGTGACGACTTCATCCAGATTGGCTTGTCCATCTAAGTCACGGATAATCAGGCTAGAAATCACCAGATTACGTAAGCGGCGCATCGCTTTGTGCAAGCTGGCGCCTGCTTGTATTTCTTTTTGTAAAATCTGAGCAAAAATCACTGGGCTCAACGATAATCTAGCTGTCTCTTGCAATATGGTGATGCGGCTGCTGTCCGCTTGCAGCCAGCGGCTTACAAAGCGCGACAAACAATGTGGGAGTTGGTCCGATGAATGATTTGAACTGCCATCTGAGCCGCCAGCTAAAAATACATCGGGATTGTTTGCCGTAAGCTTGTTCATATGCTTGTATTGGTGAAGTAGAGAAATGATTTTAAGGCAAATGACAGGCGCCGGTAGGATTTTGAAGGCAGATTTTTCAGGATAATTTCGATCGTCTGTATAAGTGAGCTAGCGTACAGAAATACGCATAAATAAAATATACTCTCTATAAGTATATTTAATCGTCCATATAAAACCTGGACAATAAGACATTTTTCTATAATTAGTGGGGGAGTATATTGGTTTTTGATGTAAAGAGCAGCGTGTTGGCAGATCAGTTTTTGTCATTGCCGGGCGATATTTTCTGGAAAATGCGTTGGTGTAATGTAGAGCTTACGCAAAACCGTTTGCGCAGATTGGTGCCCATTACTTTCTTTACTGTGCTCTCAATAGTGTTTCGCCACTCGGTTTTGTGGTTTTCTTCGATTTACCTTGCCGGAATAATTGTGCGTAAGTCTTATAAGTAATGAAAAATACGCCGCCTTTGCCACCTTCTCCTGCAAGCGATCCGCATCAGGCTATCGGTCAGCCTACTGATGTGCCTGCGCCGTTGCCAACCCAACAGCTCCGATCTTCCCCCTTCGGTGTATTGTTGCGTTCCTGTAATTCTTTTGGCTGGGCATGCGGTCTGGCTTTATTTGCCCTGTTGCGGGTAACTTTTAAACTGCTTGTCATTTGTTATTTCTTGTTTTGCGCTTTGTTTTTGGTGCTGCGCTATGGCGTACTGCCCAACGTTGATCGCTATAAGGGCGACATCGAGCAAATTGCCAGTAAGACCATAGGCCGTGATCTACGCATTACGACCTTGCATGCATCCTGGAATAAGCTTAATCCTGTGTTAGAGCTAGGCAATACCATCATCCACGATCAGCAGGGTAAAGTGGCTCTTGTGCTGCCGCAAGTATCTGCCAGCCTGTCGTGGACATCAGTGATTTTCGCTGAGTTAAGGTTGGATAAATTAGAAGTCATGCGCCCATCGCTGGCGATAGAAAAACAGCCCGACGGCAAGCTCTATGTCGCAGGTTTTTTGATCGATACCAAACCCTCGGAAGAGGATGCGGATAAAAGTAAAGGCCTCGATTGGGTCTTAGCGCAACATGAAATTGTGATCCGTGACGGCAGCGTGAGTTGGACGGATTTGCAGCGCAAAGCCCCTGCGTTGCAATTGTCAGGCGTTAATTTTATCTTGACCAACCAATGGCGGCGGCACCAGTTTGCTTTTAAGGCAGTTCCGCCTGCAACGTTGGCAGCGCCCCTGGATATCCGTGGTGATTTTCAGCATCCGGTTTTTACCAGAAAAATTTCTGATTTCTCTAACTGGACTGGCGACTTATATGCCGATGTGAGCCAATCCGATTTGGCAACCGTGAAAGCGTATATCGATTTGCCTGCGGATATTAAAACAGCCTTTGGCTCAGTCCGATCCTGGGTGCGTTGGGACGATGGGCGGATTGCCGATTTGACCGCAGATATTAAATTGACCGATGTCCTGGGAACCTTTCGCAAAGACTTGCCCGTGCTGGATATGCAGCAAGTCAGTGGACGTATTGTGGCGAGTGAGCGTGCGGCCTTAGGCGTGCGCTATCTGCCTAGTTTATTCGGTCAGGCTGGACATCAGATTGCGCTGATTAATTTTTCTATGAAGGCGCGGGACGGACAGTTGTTGCCAGCAACCAGTATTACCGAAAACTTTACTCCCGGTGAAAACGGACAGCCAGAAAAAGTGGAGCTGTACGCTAAGCAATTAGATCTGCAAACTTTAGCAAATTTCGCCGAACATTTGCCTTTGCCAGCAGATCAGCGCCGCATGCTAATTGATTTTGCGCCCAAGGGACAGCTCAAAAATTTTAGAGCGAAATGGCAGGGTAGTTATCCAGCCATTGCATCCTACAGCGTCACTGGTGAATTCAATAATCTGTCCATGCAGCCGCAATCGGCGCGTTTGGCAGAAGCCAAAAGCGGTAATACGTCTGCCAAAGCTGCGGTGCCTGCGATTCCTGGTTTTGATAATTTGTCCGGCACTTTAGATGCCAGCGATAAAGGCGGCAACTTTACTATTGATTCGCAAGACCTGGCATTGCAAATGTCGGGGTATTTTGTCGATCCTTTGATGCCGTTTAAAAAGCTGCAAATGCAAGCGAGCTGGCAATTTTTAGCGCAAGATAAATTAGCCGTGCAGTTGAATCAGATGGAGTTTCAGCAAGACCAGATGACGGGTTCTTTGTCTGGAAAATACATTATGTCGATGCGCCAGAACCATCTATCTTCACCTAATCAAGCTAATCAATCCGCTACGGCTACGCAGTCCAGTGAAGTCGATCTGATGGGCAAACTCTCGGGCTTTGACCTCAAGCAAATCGATCGCTTTATCCCGGCCAATGCGCCAGAGGATTTGCGTCACTGGCTGATCGGAGCCTTGCTGGATGGTCGCGCAGATGATGTGACTTTGCGGGTTAAAGGCGATCTGGCACATTTCCCGTTTGCTGTACATGAGGGGCGCCCAAATCATCAGGGTGAATTTTGGGTTAAAGGCAATATAGTCAACGGCAAACTCGATTTCGCTCCCGGACATTTGTCGGAAGACGGCAAGAATCCGCTCTGGCCAGTGATTGATAGTATTAACGGTAGCTTTATATTTGACCGCGCCAAAATGGAAATCCGTGGCGAGACTGCAAAAACCAATGGTGCCGATTTAAGCAAAGTGAAAGCGGTAATTCCTGATCTGTTGTCGCATGATGGGATTTTGAATATTGACGGTACAGTCAATGGCAATTTGCAAACCATGTTGCAGTATGTGAACGCCAGTCCGGTCGACGGCTGGCTTGGACATTTTCTTAAAGACAGCAAGGCTAGCGCGACGGCGCAACTAGGCTTGAAATTGCAACTACCTTTGCGTCATATGGTCGACTCCAAAGTCCAGGGAGCCTTGCAGTTTGCAGGTAATGACGTGCTGCTGCAAAGTAGTATTCCCATGATCAGTGGTGTCAATGGCAAGCTGGAATTTAATGAAAAAGGCGTAGCGCTAAATACGCTTAAAGGCACAATATTAGGCGGAGCTGCGGTGGTCACAGGTGGCTCTCAAAAAGACGGCAGTATCCGCGTCAAGCTAGATGGTATTGCGACTGCCGACGGCTTACGTAAAAACTTTCCGGCCTTAGCCAAAGAGCGTTTGGTCGACAAGATACAAGGTTCTGCGCATTACACGACCAGTATCTCCGTCAAAAAACGTCAGCCAGAAATTTTGATTGAATCGTCCCTGCAAGGACTAGCCCTGAATTTCCCGGCGCCTTTACGCAAGCTTGCTAACGAGAATATGGCATTACGTTTTGAAATGCTGCCGCAGCTTTCTAATGATGCGAATCTAATTCGCGATGAGCTGAAGCTAAATTTAGGGAATGTTATTACCATCAAATACCAACGCCAAAAGTCTGTTGAGAATAATGCCAATTGGCAAGTTCTGCGTGGTGGGATTGGCGTTAATGCTCCTGCGCCAGAGCCAGATAGCGGGCTGAACGCAAATATCGATTTTAAATCTCTGCATGTGGATGAATGGCGTAGTTTGATGAGCCTGGGTGCTAATGCAAACACCAACCTTGCCGTTACTAAAGAGGGTGTCAACACTAACGAGAGTGGCGACATTGTTGCCGGAGCTATTGGCAATACAAATACCCAAGCTGATTTTGATGTGTCTGCTTATTTAGAGCCGAGCGTGTTGGCAGTGCGTACTGCCGAGCTTCACGTGATGGGTAAAAAGCTGGATAACGTCGTGTTGGGTGCTACGCACCAAAAGGGATTGTGGCAGGCAAATATTGATTCCAGCCAAGCCTCGGGTTATTTGAGCTGGAGCGAGTCCGCAAATGTGCAAGGCTTGGGCAACGTACTGGCACGCTTGAGTAAGTTGACTATTCCACAGTCGGCAGCTTCAGACGTGACTGATTTGTTGGAAGGCAAAAGCAGCGGCACCCAAATTCCAAGTTTAGATATTGTGGCGGATAATTTTGAGTTGTTTAATAAAAAATTGGGTCGCCTTGAGTTGATTGCTAATAATTTCCCGTTAGCGACCGGGCGCGAATGGCGCATGCAAAAGATATCGCTTAAGAACGAGGATGCAGAGTTAAAGGGGTCTGGCAAATGGAGTAGTCGTGCTGGCGAAGGCTTAACTAATTTAAATTACGTTTTAGATATTAGCGATGCTGGCAAATTATTAGATCGATTAGGTTTTGCCAATGTGTTACTTGGCGGTCGTGGCAAATTGCAGGGCGATGTAACGTGGAACGGTTTGCCGTTTGCCCTGGATGTACCAAGTATGACGGGCCAAGTACAGTTGGAATTGGCCGCAGGGCAGTTTTTAAAAGTAGACCCAGGTGCGGCTAAGTTATTGGGCGTGCTGAGCTTGCAATCCTTGCCGCGACGTTTGACGTTGGATTTTCGGGATGTCTTTTCAGATGGGTTTGCGTTTGATTCAATTTTGGGAACAGCCCAAATTCAGCAGGGCACGGCAAGAACAGAAAACTTAAAAATGCGTAGCGTGAACGCAACCGTATTGATGGACGGCACCGCCGATCTTGTGAAGGAGTCGCAAAATCTGCACGTGGCAGTGATTCCCGAAATTAATGCGGGCACTGCTTCAGTCGTCTACGGTTTGGCTGTTAATCCTGTGATTGGTCTGGGTACATTTTTGGCACAACTATTTTTGCGTGAACCATTGGCGAGAGCCTTCACGTACGAGTACGCGGTGGCTGGCTCTTGGAAAGAACCGACAGTCACCAAGATGGATCATAAAGAAGCACAAAATACCTTACCTAAAGCTGAGGCGATATTAGTTAAATAGGTGTTAGAACATTGCTTGGATGATTGGCGACGGAAGTTTTGGAGCCGGTAAAGCTTGCTCTAGTTTGATCAGGATTTTGACTGAGTATTGCAAGGTCACTACCTAGGTAATTAACTATACTGGATACAGGTATATTGTAGTCGTCCAGGTAATCATTGGACAATAAGATATATTTGTTAAAAATTATGGGGAGTATATTAAAATCCCTCGTAATCAGTAGCTTGGTTTTGCCAACTGAGCCTGCTGTTTTTTTTCAGAGGATATAAATGAAAATCGCCGCGATACAAATGATCTCTACGCCTGTCTTACAAGAGAATCTGCTGACTGCGCAGCGCTTGCTAAAGCAGGCCGCCGATGCAGGTGCCGGATTGATATTGATGCCGGAATACTGGCCCATCATGGGATTACATGAAGCGGATAAATTTAAGATTGCCGAGCATATTGGCAACGCTGAGCAGCCGGGTGTGATTCAACAATTTTTGGCGGATAGCGCACGCAGTCTGGGCGTTTGGATTATCGGTGGTACTTTGCCGTTGGTATCAACAGAGTTGGATAAAGTCTTGAATACGACTTTGGTATATAACCCGCAAGGCGAGCTAGTTAGCCGTTACGACAAAATTCATTTATTTGGTTTTACCAAAGGCACAGAGTCCTACGAAGAATCCCGCACTATTACGGCGGGCGATGATGTGGTGAGTTTTGATGCTGGTTTTGGCAAAGTTGGTTTATCGATTTGCTACGATTTACGCTTTCCAGAACTGTATCGATCCTTGGGAGATTGTGCTTTGATTGTGGTCCCGGCAGCTTTCACTTTCACGACAGGACAAGCGCATTGGGAAATCCTGCTGCGTGCCAGAGCCATAGAAAACCAATGTTATGTGCTGGCCTCGGCGCAAGGTGGGCAGCATGTTAATGGTCGCCGTACTTGGGGGCACAGCATGTTGATCGACCCTTGGGGCAAGATTGTGGATGTACTAGCGGAAGGTGAAGGTGTGGTTGGCGGTGAGTTAGATTGGGCCAATCTGAGCGCCGTCAGGACTAGCTTGCCTGCTTTAAAGCATAGAAAATTGGCCTGCTAATTTCTCTGCTAACTTGTCCGATAATTTGTCCCATCAGTGGATCGATACAAAACCATACTTTGCGCAAATTTATTTATATGCCAGACATGCTCTACAATCTATTCATTCGCCATTCTTATTCTGTAATTGGCACACTTAGAATACTCAAAAACACTGATAGAACACTATGACACCATTTGAACCCAATCTGCGCCACCTGGCGATTGCCCGCGATATTTTATTAACCCCGTTCGGTCTGGATGAATCCAAGCTGGTTAAAGTACTTGGTTCCATGTTTACCCACAAGGTTGACTACGCTGATCTATATTTCCAGTTCACCAAAAGCGAGGGCTGGAGCCTGGAAGAAGGCATCGTCAAAACCGGTAGTTTTTCTATAGATCAGGGCGTGGGCGTACGGGCAATTTCTGGCGATAAAACAGCGTTCTCGTATTCGGACGAGATTTCTGAGCAAGCTTTGCAAGATGCAGTCAACGCAACCCGCACGATTGCACGCCAGGGCGCAGGAAAAATCAAAGTTGCTTCTAGTATGCAAGGTGTCGGTGGCCGTAGTTTGTATTTGCAAAACGATCCGCTTGCGTCATTAGATGCAACTCAAAAAGTCACTTTGCTAGAGCGCTTAGAAAAAATCGCCAGAGCTAAAGATCCGCGTGTGGTGCAGGTAATGGCTAGTTTGTCCGGTGAGTACGACGTCGTGTTAGTCGCGCGTAGCGATGGCGTGATTGCTGCAGATATTCGCCCACTGGTACGGGTTTCCCTGACCGTGATCGTAGAACAAGATGGACGCCGCGAGATGGCGTCCAGCGGTGGCGGCGGTCGTTATGACTACGGTTATTTCTCTGATGTTCTACTTGATCAATATGCGGACGAGGCGGTCAAATCCGCATTGGTGAATCTGGATGCCAGACCAGCGCCTGCTGGTCCTATGACGGTTGTCCTTGCATCTGGCTGGCCTGGTATTTTGCTGCACGAGGCCATTGGTCATGGACTGGAGGGCGACTTCAATCGCAAAGGTTCTAGCACCTTTTCAGGTCGTATCGGAGAGCGCGTTGCGGCAAAAGGCGTGACTGTAGTGGATGACGGTACCATCCAGGATCGACGTGGCTCATTGAATATTGATGATGAGGGTAATCCGACTCAATGCACGACTTTGATTGAAGACGGCATTTTGAAAGGCTATATCCAAGACACCATGAACGCCCGTTTGATGAAAATGCCAGTCACTGGCAACGCCCGTCGTGAATCTTTCGCCCACTTACCAATGCCGCGTATGACTAATACGTACATGCTGGCTGGCGACAAAGATCCCGCTGAGATTTTGGCATCTGTTAAAAATGGTATCTACGCCGTTAATTTTGGTGGCGGACAGGTCGATATCACGAATGGTAAGTTCGTTTTCTCCGCGAGCGAGGCCTACATGATAGAAAACGGCAAAGTCACCTACCCGGTAAAAGGTGCAACCTTGATCGGTAATGGCCCCGATGTTTTAAATCGTGTGTCAATGATTGGTAATGATTTACGTCTGGATTCTGGTATCGGTGTTTGCGGCAAAGAAGGGCAGAGCGTGCCTGTTGGTGTTGGCCAGCCTACTTTACGTATTGATGGTCTTACTGTGGGCGGCACAGCTTGATCTTAACGATGTTGATAGATGAAATTCTAAACTGGTTTAGCCTTGCCCAAAGGTACGGCTCATGATTGTTATCGCTATTGTTTCTGCCAAAGGCGGCGTGGGTAAAACGACGACCACCGCCAACCTGAGTGCGGGTATCGCACAACGCGGCTACCCAAGTCTGGTGATTGATCTCGATCCACAAAATGCTGTGCAATGGCATATGGGTGGGGGAGATCAGTCAGACACTAGCGGAATTAGCACCATTGCTAACCGAGCTACTTCCCGTTTATGGGATGCCGCTTACTCAAGTACTTTTGGGGTTGATTTTGTGCCCTACGGTAGTGCAGGCGAGCAACAGCGCATCGCTTTTGAACAAGTGCTGGAGCAAGATGAGGATTGGCTACTCAACCAGCTATTGCGCGCTAATTTGCCAAAAGACACGTTTGTCTTTTTAGATACACCTCCTGGTCCATCTATCTACTTAACTCAAGCAATAAATGCGGCGGACTTTCTATTAGTCGTATTACTGGCCGATGCTGCCTCGTATGCCACTATTCCAGAGATGGAATCCTTGATGGACTCCCATAACGCCAGATCAACTATGTTCAAACCTTCTGCTTATGTAGTGAATCAAGGTTCAAATAAGCAACTGGCGCAAGATGTGATTGCCCTTTTCTCTGAGCGTCTGGGTGATAGAATGCTACCTTGTGTTATCCCGGAAAGTACACAACTGGAAGAAGCGCTCGCATATGGGTACCCCATCCTTCAATCTGCACCCGATAGTCCTGCAGCACAGGCTATACAAGAGCTCATCACACATTTAATGCATATCCTGAATGAGATGTGGATAAGACAATAAATATTTTTTGTTGTTTTTTTGAATCTGTAACGCTAAATCAAACGTATTAAATCAGGCAGTGATTAGACAACTCCGTCAGTTACTTAAGAGACTTTTCGGATTGGTAATAGCAGTTCTCGATACGTTCCTCATATTGTTGATGAAATAAGTAGCATCAAAAATGCTCGGTCGCCTCAATAAACAATAAATTCATGTAATTAGAACATTGTTTTGTCCCGAAACTGTGTAGGTGTGGCCTGATCGTTGCTTAGCTATGTATGTTCTTGCCCGATACCTCAATCTAAATTGTTAAATATTTCTACAGTAAGTTATAAATGCTTAACATTTACTGTTGCCTATTTACTAGACTGTTCTCTTGGCTAAATGCTACAGTCCACCATGATAAAAATATGTTTTTCCGTCAGAAATGACCGTCTAATTATGTCTGCAAAGGTACGATGTGAGTAACGCGTTCAATAATATTAATTACTACGAGCAGCAGCAATGCTCCAAGCAGTGGAAAGCATTTTTAAACGCTTTTTCTGTGGAGTTCGCGGCTCAGGGTGATGTACATGATTTACGTGCTTTTATGTATAAATTGGGGCTGACGATGGCCGCCAGTTTTAAAGTAGAAGGTGGCGATACTTTGCTAACTCTCGAGGCTAGCATCAATAAAGTCTGGGCTGATCTTGATTGGGGATGGGTGCATTTAAGTGATGAATCTGATTGTTTATTGATAGAACATAACGCCAGCCCACTTAAAGTCGCTTTTGGTGAGCAGGCCTTGGATTGGTCCCCAGCATTATTAGAAGGTATCTACACAACCTGGTTTGAGTCTCTGGGTATTGATAAGTCTTTGCGGTTGTCACAACACGGCACAGTATTGGAAGACGGTCATCTGATTGTTTTTCAATTAAAAAAACAGGTGGAAGAGACTACTTTCTTCACTCGTCGCTGAGTAGATATTGTCTGCAGAACAAAGTTGAGGTCTGAGATTATGGAAAATGATATTAAAAATCTGTTTAAAAAAATTGATGGTAAAACAGATACCTATCAAGAGATACATCGTGATGAATTAAACGAGCAAGCTAAGCAGCGCTGGCCGTTATTGAGAGATGTACGCGCTAACACTGCATTCGCCCATCCTTTGCGGAATGCTCCGGCACTGGCCGGCGTTGGCATCGAAACCCAAGCTAAGCCTGGTCCTACGGTTTTATCAGTCGCTACGTCACCAGTTTTAGCTGACGCTGGAATCAAATCTCGCACCTTGAATAGTCTCCCGGTTCCAGATGAAAGAAAGCCATTTTCAGCTTTCGCATCAAAAGTTGCGGTCGGTGCGGCGCACAATATGGGAACGCCAGATTTGCAGACTTCATCAGCTCCAGAGGTGCCTGTTTTGGGCGTTCCTGTCATTAGCAGCGGAGTAAACAGAGGATTGACTAGTGTAGCTTCGTCTAATCTTCAGTCGAATTTTCACGAAGCACATGCGGTTCCGTTGGTATTGCCGACTAAAAATACAGAATCCTCATTGCATGCATTGTTTGATCGGTTAGCTCAAAAATCTGAGCCCGAAAAATTGCCAGAGTCTCCCGTCAATTCATTTTTTAAAAAAATATTTAAACCATGAGGGTAGTTGCCGTCGTCTCCCCAAAAGGTGGTGTTGGAAAAACCACTGTAACAGCAAACCTTGCTGCGGAGATTGTCGCTTTGGGTGGCAAAGTCACTGTTCTAGATCTTGATCCGCAAAATGCATTACGTTTGCACTACGGCATGCCCTATGACGATGTTAATGGCGTTATTCGTCAAAGTACCTTAGACCAGCCTTGGCAAGATGCCTTGCATTCCAGCCCTTACGGGGTCGATTTTTTACCCTATGGCATTGTGAATGAGCTTGATCGGCGCAGGCTAGAACACCACATCAAAATCAAATCGACCTGGCTGTCGTTGCAGTTACAGTCCTTGAATTTGGCTGATGATCATATCGTGTTAATTGATACTCCTCCGGGTCCTACCGTCTATTTGCAACAGGTATTGCACTGCGCAAATATCGCACTTATTGTTTTAAAGCCTGACGCTGCTTCTTATTCCACGATTCCATCGATCAAATCTTTACTTCATTATTATTGCCGCGACAGGAAAGACTTTTTGGGGACTTGCTACATTGTGAATCAAATGGATGTCACTAAGCAGTTACACCGAGATGTCTATCAAATGCTGAGAAAAAATTTAGGGGATTATTTGGTTCCGGCCAGTATTCATAAAGACGAGGCTGTGTGTGAGGCGCTTGCCTGCCAGTCGCCGGTAGCTTTTTACGCTAAGAATTGTTCCGCTAACCAAGATTTGCAGCAGATTGCTAGCTGGTTGCAAACACATTTTAATTTGATCGCCTGATGCGCTCCATTCTCAACTCTCGATACCTATATGGCCGGCTCAACGAATTGGGCCGTGCGTTGGTGAATTGGCCAGGCTGGGAGCTTAAATCTACTCGTGCTGTTGCATTGGTTTTAGCTGGCATGCTGTATTGGACTAGTATCAGCATTCCGCTTGAGCTTCCTTATCAGGTTTTATTTTCTGTGGTGGTATTTGGGACCGCTACCTATTTACGCCGCTACTCCGGTACCTTGGTATCGCTGGTCATGATTATGTTTTCAGTCAGTGCTACCAGTCGTTATATTTACTGGCGCGTGCACTCTACCATTGATGCTGAAAACATGGTTGATCTGGCATTTGCTCTCGTCTTGGTTTCTGCTGAAATTTATGCTTGGCTGGTATTGTTATTGGGTTACTTGCAAACTGCATGGCCGCTGAAGCGCAAACCAGTGATGATGCCAGCGGATACAAGCACCTGGCCAGTCATTGATCTGTTCATACCTTCGTATAACGAAGATATGAGCGTCGTAAAGCCAACTGTATTGGCGGCCTTGGGTATTGATTGGCCTAAAGATAAGCTCAATATTTATATCCTTGATGATGGACGACGTCCTGAGTTTCAGGTATTTGCTGAATCTGTTGGTGTTAAATGTTTTACGCGAGCTGACAATAAACATGCAAAGGCAGGCAACATTAATGCCGCGCTTGCCAGAACGACTGGTGAGTACGTTGCTATCTTCGACTGTGACCACATGCCCACACGGTCATTTTTACAATATGCGATGGGCTGGTTTTTAGTCGATGAAAAATTGGCGATGGTACAGACACCCCATCATTTTTTATCTCCAGATCCTTTTGAGCGTAATTTAAATACTTTCCGCAATGTACCAAACGAAGGTGAATTATTTTATGGCCTGATACAAGATGGCAATGACCTCTGGAATGCGACTTTCTTTTGTGGCTCTTGTGCTGTTCTACGCCGTTCTTGTCTGATGGAAGTTGGTGGTATTGCGGTTGAGACAGTAACGGAAGACGCGCACACCGCACTTAAGATGCAAAGGTTGGGATACAACACTGCTTACCTCGCATTGCCTCAAGCTGCTGGGTTAGCTACCGAGAGTTTGTCGGCTCACGTTGGACAGCGTATTCGCTGGGCGAGGGGCATGGCGCAGATTTTTCGGACGGATAATCCGTTGCTAGGTAAGGGGCTATCGTTTGGTCAGCGGCTTTGCTACAGCAATGCGATGCTCCATTTTTTTTACGGCCTGCCACGGATGATTTTTCTGTTGGCACCCATTGCGTATTTATTTTTTGAGGTACATCTTATTAAGGCCTCTGCGCTTGCAATTGCGGCTTATTCTTTACCACACTTGTTGCATGCCAATATGACCAACTCGCGTATTCAAGGTGCACATCGACATTCGTTTTGGGCTGAAGTGTACGAGGCTACCTTGGCTTGGTATATCTTCCGTCCGACTTTAGTCGCTTTGATTAATCCAAAATTAGGAACCTTTAACGTTACCGCTAAAGGTGGTTTAGTAGAGCAGGAGCATTTTGACTGGGTTATTTCTAAGCCCTATCTTATTATGCTGGGTTTAAACATACTCGGATTTATCATAGGTATTGGCAGGGCATTGTGGTGGAATTCTTACGAGCTTGACACCGTAATTCTGAACATGTTGTGGACTTTTTATAATCTGATTATCTTAGGTGCTACGTTAGCAGTTGCAACAGAGTCTAAGCAAGTGCGCAGGACGCATAGGGTTAAAGCAAGATTGAGCGCTATATTACGCTTGCCTGGCGGACATTCGGTTGTTTGTGAAACAGAAGATTTTTCGCTTGGAGGTATGTCCTTGCGTTTGCCAGAAGATGTTTCCGTTGGTAAGGATGAAGAGATTTATGTGTCTTTGTATGGCACAACTGGCGAAAATGTTTTTCCTGCAACGGCTGTTTTTGCCAAAAAAGGTTTGCTGAGTGTTCAGTTTAAAAAATTAACTTTAGAGCAGGAAATTAACCTGGTTAGTTGTACCGTCGGCCGTGCAGACGTGTGGCTAAACTGGGCTAAAGAACGTGATTTTGATCATCCTTTAAATGGTCTCAAGGAAATCACGATGCACAGTTATGTTGGTTTTTCCAGATTCGGTTCAAGCATCATTCAGTACTTAGGAAGTAAGACCATGCCCTTTAACAAAAAAATGACAAACTCTACCATGATGAAAATAATAAAGAGCAAGCTGCTACGCAAGCGTGGAACAACCGCAATTGCCTTAATCTGCAGTCTTTTTTTACTTGGTCAGGACAAGGTCGATGCAAAGACCAAGCATGCCAAGTCTGAGGTTGTTAGCGAGTCCTCTAGTGAGGTCGTTATGGCTCAGGCTGAGGCTAGTCCAAAATCAAGCTTGCCGCAGCGAACAATTAACATCAGTTTAAAGCAAATGGGTTCAGCTGCTGATGTTGAGTTGCGAGGTGTAGAGGGCGAGCGTTCGTTTCCTTTTACAGTTCGTAGTGATGAAGTTATCACTGCTGCCAAACTGAAATATGGTCTGGCTTATTCGCCCGCTTTGTTATCTGATTTATCGCATATCAAAGTGTCAGTGAATAATGAATTGATCAATGTTATTGCTTTACCTAAAGAAACTGCCAGCGGCATCGTTCGTGAGAATGTTATAGACCCGCGTGTTTTTGCAGATTTTAATAAGCTAAGTTTTAAACTAATTGGTCATTACACCAGGGAGTGTGAAGATCCGTCTCATTCAAGTTTGTGGGCGAATATTGGAAACACATCCAATCTTGAGCTAACCATTGCTTCTATCCCTTTGCAAAATGATTTGGCCTTATTACCAACGCCCTTTTTTGATAGCCGCGATGCCAAGCTATTAGAGTTGCCTTTTGTTTTTCCATCTGCACCATCTCTAGACGTTTTGCGTAACGCCGGGGTTGTTGCATCCTGGTTCGGTAATTTAGCTTCTTACCGCGGTGCGAAATTCCCAGTTTTTACCTCGCTACCACAAGGTAATGCAGTGGTATTTGCTACCTCTACCGAAGCACCAGCAGGCATTACCTTGCCCGTGATCGCTGGTCCTACCTTGGCGATTATTACTAATCCCGCTAATCCAGGTAAAAAATTCTTATTAGTATTAGGTAGAAATCCAGCCGAACTGAAAATAGCAGCAGAAGCTCTGACACTTGGGCAATTAGCCTTATCCGGTGATAAAGCCTTGATTAAGAATTTCCAAGAAGCTGATCAACGTAAGCCATATGACGCGCCAAACTGGCTTCCAACTAACCGACCAGTAAAACTTGGCGAGTTGGCCGTGCGTAAAGATTTGCAAGCAAATGGCTTATATCCAGATTTAATTCGCGTCAATATGCGAGTTGCACCGGACTTATTCACTTGGCAAAGAGAGGGCGTACCTATAGATCTTCGATATCGGTTTACTCCTCGTCCAACACAAGATAAATCTACTTTGAATATTAGTATCAATGGTGAATTTATTCGGTCGTTGTCACTTTCTGGAGCCCAGGTAGATAAGGGCAAAATCAAGGAATCTGTATTACTGTTGTTTAAAGACGGAAATCGTGTTTCGCAAGAACAAGTGCAGGTTCCAACCTTTCAGATTGGTGCAGAAAATCAACTGCAGTTCCAATTTTTTTATGATTATGTAAAGCAGGGGCCATGTAAAGATGTATACCTGGACAATATCAGTTCTGCGATTGACCCTGACTCCACGATTGATTTTTCTGGTATGCCACATTACACCGCCATGCCTAATCTGGCACATGTCGCGAATGGCGGTTTTCCGTTCACCCGAATGGCAGATTTGTCCGAAACGGCGATTGTTATGCCGGAAAGACCAAGCCTTCAAGAGATGGAAGTATTTCTCGATTTGATGGGTCGTATGGGTGAGTCTACAGGCTACCCTGTTACCAACAACACTTTAGTCCGCGGCACCGATACGGATAAATTAAGTGGTAAAGATATTATTGTGATTGGTACTAATGGCAATGCCCCGCTGCTAAAGCAATGGGCTAAATATATGCCTTTGTCAATTGATGAAAATGGTAACAAGCTACAGCTTCCTTCAGGTTTTTTACGCTTGCTTGCAAATTGGACCGGCCGAGATATAGATGCTATCCAACGCCGCACAGGAGACATGCTTGCTAGCACTGGAGGTGCATTCGGTGCAATGATGCAATTTGAATCGCCAGTTACTAGCGGTCGCAGCGTTTTGGTGTTGACTTCGGGCGATGGAGATAGTCTCTTGGGTTTGACAAAAGCATTATCAAAACCCGATCTTAGAAGTAAATATCAAGGTGATTTGGTGATAGTTAAGGGTGAGAAAATAGAGAGTGTCCAGATTGGTGATACTTACTATGTTGGTAGTTTACCGTTTTGGACGTGGGTCAAATGGTACTTATCTAATCATCCTATGATCTTGATTGCGTTCTTGATGTTGGCGTCATTGATCGTTGCGACAATTCTATTCCGCTTCTTACGTAAAAAAGCTGCCTCTAGATTGACCATTAAAGAAAAGAATTAAAGCTATTAGTAAGTCGGCTACTTAAACTTCTGGTTTAAGTAGTTTTCACATACTTAGTTATGTTTTAGCTGTGTTTTCAAGCCGATTTGAATGCAAATGTTTTATGTAGAAAATACATAAAACATTTGCATTCTTACGAAAGACAAGACCAAACTATTAATTGCACGCAAGCATAATGCTTGCTCTTAATAGGAATTGAATGCCATTTTGAGCATCGGTCAATATAATGACTTTGAGATCAAAGAGCTTGATGAATAGGGGAAATGAATGATTTTTAAGAAAAAAGCGATGGCGCTAGCGCTTTTGATGATACTTGTCGAGAGTGACGTCGCGTTCGCTGATTCCTCCTTAAATCAGAAGTTGATAGAGCAAGCACAATATTGGTCGCAAAGAGGGCGGGATGATAATGCCACTGACGCATGGCGTAAATTACTGAAAATTGATCCTAATAGTGTAGAGGCATTAGGAGCACTAGGCGTTATTGAGGCCCAAAGTGGAAACGCTGAGCTAGCGAAATCCTATTTATCTAAATTAAAACAAGTACCAGGAAGCAGCGCGCAAATTCGTATTTTAGAAGAAGCGGTACGCCGCGGTGCTACTGGTGGTAAAGGGCAACTAGATGATGCCCGACGTTTGGCGCAGCAAGGGGATGCTGAGGCGGCGGTCGAGACCTATAAACTCATGGGAGATCCTAGCAAGCTAAAAGGTGATGCAGCTTTGGAGTATTACCAGACACTAGCTGGTACCTTAGCTGGCTACAACCAGGCCAAGCGTGGCATAGAAAAACTGAGCAAAGAAAATCCAGGTAACAATAAGTATGCTCTAGCTTTAGCGCAGGTACTCACTTATCGTGAACCAACTCGTCGTGAGGGTTTGTCGATGTTAGAAGCGCTGAGCAGTAAGCCAGATGTTGCCAAACAAGCGGATGAGTCTTGGCGTCAGACGTTAAGCTGGATGGGAGCCCGGAATGGCAATACTAAATACTTTCAAGACTACCTCGCAAAACATCCTAACGATAAAACTATACAAGATCGTTTGACTAACTTAAGTCGACCCGAAGTCCACACAACAGCAACGGAGAAGCGCGCTCAGATCAAACCAAAAGTAGTTAGAGAAAATCCACTGGTAAAAATTCAGGCGGCAGGTTTCAAGGCATTAGACGACAACGATATTAAAACGGCGGAAGCTGAATTCCAAAAAATATTGAAGGTTCACCCAAAAGATCCAACCGCCACCGGTGGCATGGGCTTGGTAAAAATGCGTCAAGAAGATTCTATTGCCGCGCGTAAGCTAATAAAGAGTGCTATCGATTTATCTCCAAAACAGTACAAACATCAATGGCAGCAAGCTTACGAGAGTGCATCTTATTGGGCTCTGATTGAAGAATCCAGAACCGCATTTGAGGATAGTGATAGCGCTAAAGGTATTGGTTTTCTGAGAGATGCAATTAAGCTCAATAGCAAAGAGTCTGCAGGATATCTGCAGCTAGGTGACGCGCTTTTGGCTGATAATGAACTAGCGGGTGCAGAAGCAAATTATCGTCATGTATTTGATGGAGATAAAACAGATTTAAAAGCGTTGAGTGGCTTAATTAACGTTCTAACGCTACAAAAACGAATTAAGGATTTAGATGCATTAAGTAGCTATATGTCACCGGCTCAGCTTACCAGCCTGGCAGATATGAAAGCCACGGATTTGATGGAGAAAGCAAAAGTAGCGGAAGCTGCGGGTGATATTGCTGGTGCTCAGTTAGCGTTAGAAGATGCTATTTTGATTGCTCCCGATAATGTCTGGCTACGTCTCGCTTTAGCGCAGCTTTACCTAAAACATGACATGCCAGGACAAGCTCGCTCTTTGCTTGATGCCTTGACCAGTGTTGAGAACCCACAGCCAGACGCTCTTTATGTGAGTGCTTTATTAAGTGCTCAGCAGCAGTTGTGGTGGGAGGGACTGAGCACTTTAGAGAGAGTGCCCGCTAAGTCTCGCAAGCCAGAAATGTTTGCTTTGCAAAAACGTATGTGGGTTTATGTGCAGTTAGATCGCATTAATATATTGCTTAAGCAAGGTGATTTAAGGCAAGGCAAAGAGACGCTGGATCTGGTCGAAGCTGCCGCTGGTAATGAGCCTGAATTTATTGGCGCAGTTGCCAATCTCTATATCAAAAATGGTGATCCAGAGCGTGGTCTCGCATTGATACGTCAAGCCGTAAAGAAGACACCGCAACCGTCAATCGGTTTGCTGCTGCAGTACGCAGATGTGTTGGTACGGACTAATCAGGACGCTGAGTTAGATCCGGTAATAAAACAGATTGCTGCCATACCAAAATTATCAGAGACAGAAACGCTTGCTTTTAAAAATCTACAACGTGTAATTGCCTTACGATCCGCTGAAAAAGCGCGCGAAGCAGGTGATCTAGCTACCGCATACAGCTATATTCAACCTTACTTAATCGCCAATCCAGAGGATAATCTCTTACTTCTCGCTCTTGCCCGAATGTATGCATCTGCGGGAGAAATGGACTCTGCAAAAGAGCTATACACGAGAGTATTGCAAACAGAACCTGACAATGTTGAGGTCCGGCAGGGTCTGGTATATGCCGCATTGGACATCAAAGACTTTCCAAGCGCAGAGAATCACTTATCTGCGCTGATGGCACTCCAGCCAGATAATCCTCGCTTCATTGCCTTGGCGGGACGAGTGGCACGTTCGCAGGGACAGAACGGTAAAGCATTATCGTATTTTAAACAGGCACTAGCACTGGAACAGTCACAAAAAACATTAGCAGGCACAGGTGCGAATGGACTTCGGTTAGTTGAGAAAGTACCCGCTACCAGTATTGATAATTTCGCCATTAATCCATTTACAGAAAAGAAGGAGCGTACTATCGACATGGTAGTGTCACGTCCTGTATTGAGGGAAGTGCCAAGTAACAGTAAATTGATCGGCACTAACCCGATAGGAACTACATCCAGCCCAGTACCAATCCAAACCTCACCTGTATTGGTAAATGTCACGGGCAGCACACCTCAATTGACTCAAGTAATTGCACCTAAACCGGCAGGCAATTTCCCGCCAATCGTGAACAGATCAATCACACCAAATGTAATACAAAATACAAATTCAGGATTAAGTAATACCGATCCCATGGCGCGTACATCAATAAATAAAGCTCCGGTCAGTGCAGAAGAGGCATCCTTAATTAATGAGATTGATGCCTTGAATGCCTTAAATCGCTCACAACTTGCCATTGGCTTTGCTGCCAGAGCGCGCAGTGGTGAGGTTGGATTGTCGCAATTAAAAGACTTGGAAACACCCATAGAGTTGCAGTTAAATTCTCTGGGTAAAGGGCAGCTTGGCTTAAAGATTATCCCTGTGTCATTGGACGCAGGTATTCTGAACTTAAACGATCCTAACGTCGCCGGACAATTCGGAAAAAATATAGAGACTAATGAGCGCGCTAAGTTTGCGAAACAATCCTTCTCAACTACTGCACAAAAAGCAGGATTATCGAATGTCGCAGAATTAGCCGAGAAGTCGAATGGTGTTGCGCTTAGCTTGAGTTATGAATTAAACGGGTTGAAAGTGGACATAGGTTCTAGTCCGGTCGGCTTTCCGATCCGTAATGTGGTCGGTGGTCTGCGCTGGTCTAGTAAAGTCGATGATGTTAGCTTTACTGTCGAAGTCGCGCGTCGCTCGGTGACGGATAGTTACTTGTCATATGCAGGGACTACCGACAGTTTGTATGGACTGACATGGGGTGGTGTGACAAAGACGGGTGTCCATCTCGATACTTCTTATGATGTTGACGATGGCGGTCTGTATGCCAGTGGCGGCTATGCAGCAGTCAATGGGAAAAACGTCGCCTCGAACAGTACCTTTGATCTTGGCGGTGGCGCCTATTGGCACTTCTTGCGTAGTCGCGATATGGTAGCGACTACCGGTTTGAACATGACGTCGTTTTTTTATAAAAAGAATTTACGTTATTTCAGCTACGGACAAGGTGGTTACTTCAGCCCAAAAAATTATGTTGCGCTTGGTGTGCCAATAGACCTGAGCGGACGTAAAGGAAATCTTGCTTATCAGATTGGTGCTTCAATTGGTATTCAACACTTTACTGAAGAAAGTAGTCTCTACTATCCGAACTCAAAAGCAGATCAGTCTGAACTAGAGGCATTTGCTGCCGCTAATCCAACGCTGAATATCGCAACGACCTATCCCGGGCAATCACATAGTGGCATACAGTACAAATTATTAGGCGGATTAGAGTATCAAATTGCACCGCAGTTTTTTGTTGGCGGACGTTTTTCTATAGACAACTCCGGTGACTTTACCGATGGTTCTGGCGCCATTTATTTGCGCTATAACTTTGAGCCACAAAGAAAGCCAATTGCCTTTCCTCCGGTAGCGCCTAAACCTTATTATCTGGGGAATTAAACCGTGATGCATTCAAAATTTATATTATTGATATCGATGCTGATGATAGTGCCGGCAATTGCACTCGCAGATGATCCTCAAAAAGAGGGGCGGGCTTATTTGGCGCAAGGGGACAACAATAACGCAGTGAAAAAATTTGCAGAGGCGGCAAAAAGTAATCCTTTTGATGCCTCTGCATTAAATAATCAGGCCGTCGCCTATGCTGCCCAGGGCGATAATGAAAAAGCATTAACTTTATTAGAGCGCGCAAATAAACTTAGTCCTAATCGCACTGATATCGCGGCTAATTTAAATGAATTGCGTACCTGGATGAGCCGACATACACCCCAGTTACTTGCGCAGAGAAAAGAGCCGATTATGAATGTGTATCCTAATCAGTCGAACGTTCCACCGGAACCACCCGCACTTTGGAAAAAATAAATCATATCGCTGTGTCTTATTGTGGTCTCAAAATGCGCGTACATAATTTCATAATGCAGGCGCTTGCCAAATGCCAGTTTTTAATGCACTATGAGTTTCGCTTTATTTTTCCTAGCCATAAATATTGTTGAAATAATTATAGTCAGTCTTTAGAAATAAATAAAAAGCCACTAATTAAATGAAACTCACACACTTCTTTTTCTTCTTTTATTTTAGCTATTCCCAGCCAAAGGCGGTGGAAAAACGGTAAGCGCACGAAGAAAAAGAGCCAACCAAATTTCTAAAAAACCGCCAGCGATGGCGGTTTTTTTTTGATCATTTCGATGAATCAGTTTTTGAATTTTTATTGAACGTTTGTTGAGTATTTATTGAACACTTATTGAACACTAACAGGGAGCTACACCATGCTACGCACTGACGATCTACGTATACGGGAAATGAAGGAGTTGATCCCACCCTCACACTTGATCCGTGAGTTTGGCTGTTCAGAAAAAGCCGCAGATACCGCTGCCAATGCACGTACTGCCTTGCATCGTATTTTGCATGCACAAGACGATCGCGTCATGGTTGTCATTGGCCCATGCTCGATTCACGACACCAAAGCTGCGATGGAGTATGCGCACAAGCTAGTCAAGGAGCGTGAGCGCTTTGCCGGTGAATTAGAAATTGTGATGCGCGTGTATTTCGAAAAACCACGCACGACAGTCGGCTGGAAAGGTTTGATCAACGATCCGTATATGGATAATAGTTTCCGTATTAATGATGGTTTGCGCATTGCTCGTGAATTACTCTTAAATATTAATGAGCTTGGCTTGCCTGCCGGAACCGAATATCTGGATGTGATTAGCCCGCAATATATTGCTGACTTGATTAGCTGGGGCGCGATTGGCGCACGGACTACGGAGTCACAAATTCATCGTGAATTAGCCTCGGGCTTATCTTGCCCTGTCGGCTTTAAAAACGGTACGGATGGCAATGTGAAGATTGCAGTCGATGCGATTAAAGCTGCCTCGCATCCGCATCATTTTTTGTCAGTCACAAAGGGTGGTCACTCCGCCATAGTGTCCACTAATGGCAATGAAGATTGCCACATCATTTTACGCGGTGGTAAAGCCCCTAATTTTGATGCCGCCAGTGTTGATGCCGCATGCAAAGATATCGCCAGCAATGGCCTGGCATCAAGGCTGATGATCGATGCATCACATGCGAACAGCTCTAAAAATCCAGCGAATCAGATTCCGGTCTGCGCTGATATTGCCAGCCAGATCGCTGCCGGAGACAATCGTATTGTCGGTGTTATGGTGGAATCACATCTGGTTGCAGGACGGCAGGACCTGATACCCGGTAAAGAGTTGGTATATGGCCAGTCCGTAACCGATGGATGCATTGCCTGGGATGACAGCATCAAGGTATTAGAAGGCTTGGCCGAGGCAGTGAAGCAACGTCGTCTTAAACAGCAGGGATAAGAGCAAGCTAAGAAAAAATCCTAAGCTTAGAGATGAAAAAGGCTGATGAGTCAATTACTCTTCAGCCTTTTTCACGTTTCCAAATAAATCTGGGTTTATTCTAAAAGCGTTTGGTCAAAGTCATTTGATCGCCCTCACGCCGCATTTCTACACGGTTTAAAAATGACATGCCGAGCAGAGTAAATGTAAGTCCACCCTCGAGCACGGATGCATCTACCTGCTGTAGTTCCAGGTCGCCAATTTTGACCGAATCTAGTCTGATTTTATAGACTGTCACAATACCATTCGCCGTGCTGGCACGACCTAACTGACCAGCTTTGTAGTTGATACCAAGTCGTACTGCATCTGCCGCCGGAATGGCAATCAGGCTAGCGCCAGTGTCCACTAACATATTTAAGCTACTGCCACCGTTGATCTGGCCTTTAGCGGTGAAATGACCGAGAGAATCTGCCTGCAATACGACGTTATTACTGGTGCTGGCCGCCGCCCTGTGTACATACTGCCCGATCGCTAATACCTGGCGTTTGCCATTGACGTCAACCGTGGCAGTCTCATTATCCGCCGCAATTAATTTGATGCCATTGGTGATGGTACTGCCGACGGAATACGTTTTCGGTTGATTACCTTCTACCACCAGCACGGCTTTACCTGGGAACAAACCAACTACGCCAATTTCCGCTGCCAATGCTGATGATAGTGCGCAGCACAACAGTGGTAAGCAGAGCAAACGCGAGGGAATTTTCATAAGTGGTTTGCAGCTAAAAATTGATCGTAAAAGCAAAGGGGAGCAGCGAGTTTAAAGCAGTTCCTGAAAACTATATTTAAAACTCATTGCTAATAATTAATCGCGGAAGTTATTAAATTCCAGCGGCAAATCTTTAATATCCTTACGCAGCAAGGCCATCGCTTCTTGTAAATCATCACGCTTGGCACCAGTGACCCGTACTGCATCCCCCTGGATTGTCGCTTGTACTTTGAGCTTACTTTCTTTGAGTGCCTTAACAATTTTTTTTGCATCCTCTGTCTCAATGCCATTTTTAACTTTGATGACTTGTTTGACTTTGTCGCCGCCAATTTTATCGATCTTACCCATGTCAAGGAAGCGCACATCGACTTTACGTTTGCCTAAAGTTTGCGTTACTTCAATCATGATTTGTTCAAGATGGAAATCAGAGTCGCCAAAAATAATGATTTCGCGTTCTTTGTCTTTCAGTTCGATTTTGGCGCTAGTGCCTTTAAGGTCGAAGCGGTTAGTGATGACTTTGTTCGATTGCGTCACCGCATTCTTGACTTCTTCCATGTTGGCTTCAGAGACGGTATCAAATGAGGGCATGATGCTTCCTTAGTGAAAAAATTAACGTGCATCATTTTAGCAAATGCAGGCAGGTACGACAGGCCAAAGGCTATAATTCTGCGCTTATGGCAAACAAACTTCCTCTTCAACACGATTATCCGCTGCAAAAGCTCAATACCTTCGGGATTGTAGCTAAGGCCAGGTCTTTTTTGCAACTTCAAACGCGCGAACAATTGCTTAGCTTGCATGCAGATCATACTTTGTCTGCTTTACCACGTCTGATTTTGGGCGGTGGTAGCAATCTCGTACTATCCGATCAGCTTGATGCACTGGTAATACAAATGAGCTTGATGGGAAAGCACAAGTTAGCAGAGGATGCTGAGTATGTGTACTTACAAGCCGAAGCTGGCGAGAACTGGCACGCGTTTGTTCTGTGGACATTGGCAGAAGGTTATGGTGGTTTAGAAAATCTCTCGTTAATTCCAGGTACGGTAGGCGCTGCACCGATTCAGAATATCGGTGCTTATGGTGTAGAAATGCAGGATTATTTTTATAGTCTGAGTGCGTTTGATTTTGTCACTGGTGAGACTGTTGTGCTGGATAAAGAGGCATGTAAATTTGCTTATAGAGATAGCATTTTTAAGCATCAATATAAAGACCGACTGCTGATTCTGGATGTCACGTTTGCGTTACCAAAACAATGGCAAGCACATATCAACTATGCCGACGTAGCGAAGTTTTTAACTGATCAACATATTCATGCGCCGCTAGCCGTGGATATTAGCAACGCCATTATCGCTATTCGCCAAAATAAATTACCTGACCCTGCAGTGATCGGGAATGCAGGTAGTTTTTTTAAAAACCCGATTGTGAGCGCGGATCTGCGTAAGCGCTTATTACAAAGCTACACAGACTTGGTCAGTTACGCGCAGCCGGATGGGCAATTTAAATTAGCTGCGGGTTGGCTGATCGAACAGGCTGGTTGGAAAGGGCGATCACTGGGGCGAGCCGGGGTGTATGAGAAACAAGCTTTGGTATTGGTCAATCGCGGCGGCGCTACAGGGGAGGATGTGCGTCAATTAGCGAAGCAAATTCAACATGATGTCGCGTTAAAATTTGGTGTTGATCTTGAGATTGAGCCCGTGTTTGCCTAGCTGAGTTCATGTGACCTAGGTTCACGATCTGTTCTTACAAATTTCATATGTTACGGACAGTTTGCGCTCTGTCCTTAAAATATACTACTGAGGTGTATTTTTAATCGTCCAGAGAAAGTCTGGACATTAGCATATGTTTCTTCCTATACTCCCCCATTTATTCTATTAATCGTTTACTCAAAGTGACAAACGTAATCCAATGTCTCGATCACTTCAATTGCAAAGCTGGAGTTGCCGGGTACGCTGAATTCTTGTCCGCCCTGATACTCGTTCCACTGATCTTCGCCCGCTAAGCGGATGCGGCATTTGCCAGCGGTGACTTCCATTAATTCTGGTGCGCCTGTGTTAAACACCAGACTGGATGGGAAGATAACGCCTATCGTTTTTTTGCTGCCATCGGCGAATAAAACGGTATGTGAAACGCATCTGCCGTCGAAATAGATATTCGCTTTTTTAACGACACTGACTTGATCGAATTGAGTTGTCATGGCTGTGACCTATAAGTGCTAAGAGTTATTTGAAGATAAATTCAGTGGAAAGCCCTAAAAAAACAGCCCGTATAGAAATCACGAGCTGTTAAATTTGCGGGTTTTAAAAAGGCTTTTATTGACCGCGTTTTGCGCGCGCATTCGCGGCGATCCGCATACGTAATGCATTGAGTTTGATAAATCCACCTGCATCTGCCTGATTGTAGGCGCCGCCATCTTCATCAAAAGTCGCAATATTCATGTCGAACAGAGAATCTGTTTTGGAGTCGCGTGACACGGTGATCACGTTGCCTTTATACAGCTTCAGGCGTACCCAGCCATTGACTGTTTGCTGTGTGTGATCGATCAGTGTTTGTAGTGCGACGCGCTCTGGCGCCCACCAGTAACCGTTGTAGATCATGCTGGCGTAACGTGGCATCAGATCATCTTTTAGATGTGCGACTTCACGATCTAATGTGATGGATTCAATTGCACGATGTGCGCGCAACATAATGGTACCGCCTGGTGTTTCGTAGCAGCCACGTGATTTCATGCCGACATAACGGTTTTCTACCAAGTCCAGACGGCCAATGCCGTGCTTGCCACCCAAGCGGTTTAACTCGGTTAATACAGTTGCTGGTGACATACGCACGCCATTGAGTGCGACGATATCGCCATGCTCAAATTCAATATCCAGATACTCGGCCTGGTCGGGAGCCGCTTCTGGGCTGACAGTCCAGCGCCACATACTTTCTTCTGCTTCGGCACTAGGGTTTTCCAGATGGCGACCTTCAAAACTGATGTGCAGCAGGTTGGCATCCATGGAGTAGGGCGCGCCGCCATTCTTATGTTTTTGATCGATTTCAATGCCGGCATCTTCCGCATATTTCATCAATTTTTCACGCGATAATAAATCCCATTCACGCCATGGCGCGATGATTTTTACGCCCGGCATCAACGCGTATGCACCTAGTTCAAAGCGTACCTGATCATTGCCTTTGCCGGTCGCGCCGTGTGAGATCGCATCGGCACCTGTTGCCTTGGCAATATCAATCAGGCGTTTAGCAATTAAGGGGCGGGCGATGGATGTACCCAGCAAGTATTCACCTTCATAAATCGTGTTGGCGCGAAACATCGGGAAAACGAAATCACGTACGAATTCTTCACGGACATCATCGATATAAATATTCTCAGGCTTGATGCCAAATTTGATCGCTTTTTGACGCGCTGGTTCCAGCTCTTCACCTTGACCAAGATCGGCAGTAAAGGTGATGACTTCGCATTGATAATTATCTTGCAGCCATTTCAGAATGACTGAGGTATCCAGGCCGCCGGAATAGGCCAACACTACTTTTTTGATATCGCTCATGATGTGCTCTCTGTGTACTTTATTACGATGTTGAATTTGACTAACTTTACTTGCTTCAATTTTTAAAAATTCAGTGAGGTTTAACTGATCTTCATGTCGGCTGGGCGATTAGACTGCCTCGGCAATTGTTCCAACGACCAGATATTCCAGCAAGGCTTTTTGTATATGCAGACGATTTTCTGCTTCATCCCAGACGACTGATTGTGGGCCGTCGATGACACCTGCTGAGACTTCTTCACCACGATGTGCCGGCAGACAATGCATGAATAAGGCATCAGGTTTGGCGCGAGCCATTTTGGCTTCGTCTACGATCCAGCCATCAAATGCTTTCAGGCGTGCCTGATTTTCTTCTTCGTAACCCATGCTAGTCCACACATCGGTGTTGACCAGATCAACGCCTTCGCAAGCATCTGATGGAGGATCAAATAAAGTATAAAACTGACTATCCACTGTGACTTGCGCCAAATCCAGTTCATACCCTTTTGGGGTGGAAATATTAAGATGGAAATTGAAAATCTCTGCTGCTTGCAACCATGAGTACAACATGTTGTTGGCGTCGCCTATCCACGCTACAGTTTTGCCTTCAATAGAGCCGCGATGTTCGATGTAGGTAAATACATCAGCAAATACCTGGCAGGGATGATGTTGATTGGTCAGTCCATTGATGACAGGTACGCGCGAATTGGCTGCAAAGCGCTCTATCATTTCTTGTTCAAAGGTGCGGATCATAATGATGTCGCACATACGTGACATGACTTGACCAGCATCCTCGACCGGTTCGCCACGACCGAGTTGGCTGTCACGCGTATTAAGATAAATCGCAGCGCCGCCAAGCTGGTGCATGCCAGCTTCAAACGATAAACGGGTACGCGTAGAATTTTTCTCAAACACCATGACTAAGGTGCGATCTAGCAAGGGATGATAAGGGTCATAGAGCTTAAACTTGCGCTTAATAATGCGCGCGCGCTCCATCACATAATTGAATTCAGCCAGTGTGAAATCAGAGAACTGCAGGAAATGTTTGATAGCCATAAATGAAATCGGCGGCAAGAGGAAATTCTGCCGCCGCTTGTTATAACTGCTTCATTATAAGGGATTTAGTTATCTAAGCCATATAAATTGTGGAAAATGCTTCTTTGTTTCAACTTTCTAGTTGAATAGGGCTAACACAAAAATCGCCCTGGCTGCGCTGCGGCATCCTGTCTGCCCTAAAGTACGGTCGTCGTCACCAGGCCTTGTCGGGACAATTTTGCGCAAGTCCTGATGTATTGATTTTTGATTGAGCCGGTGATGAATGTAGACGCACTAAAAAATTGAATCAGGCAAATAAGTCTTAAGTGAATCAAAGTGATTCGTCGCGCGTTAGGGTTCGTGATTTTTTCGATACTCTAATTGCAATTTGTTTCCGTGTGGAATCGTCTGCTCACCTGTGTTTTGTAAATTTGTGTCACAACGAAGACTATTTTGATGATTTCAGGTAATTCTTCTAAGAAATTTGTAATTAAAGAGTGCATCAAATTTATAATCCAAGCTCCATCTCATTCATTAAAAAGGATCAATTATGAGCGCACTTCTTGCTGGTTTAACTGTGTTGATTATTGGTGACAGCCACATGTCCACACCGGATTATCTGATCACCACTTTGCACGACGATTTAATGAGCAAAGGTGCGGTCGTATATTCGTATGGTGCCTGCGGTGTAGCTGCCGGTGAGTGGATGGTTAAAACTCAGTCCTCATGCGGTGGTGCTGTACGTATTAAAGACGGTCCGGTCGAAGTTAAAACTGGTCCTGACGCTGCGACACGTCCTTTCAATGAATTGATTAAAACCTACAAGCCTAATCTAGTTGTTGTTGTCAATGCTGACACGATGGCAGCTTACACCCAGCCAGAATTACCAAAAACCTGGATCTGGCAGCAAGTATCTCGCTTGACCAAGGGGATCAAAAATAATGGTGTTAGTTGCGTTTGGGTAGGTCCAGCCTGGGGTACCGAAGGCGGCCCATTTAACAAGACTTATGCCCGCGCTAAAGAGATGTCGACCTATCTTGCTGATATCGTCGCACCATGTACTTATATCGATTCTCAAAAAATGTCCAAGCAAGGTGAATGGAGCACGATCGATGGTCAGCATTTCACGACTTCGGGCTACCAATCCTGGGGTGCTGCGATTGGTAATGCGATTGCTGCCCCAGCTGTGTTGGCAACCATCAAGCATTAATTAGTTGTTAGCGGTGAATACTGTTGACGATTGCCTTGTAAAAGGGCAACCGTCGGAACTGCGCTTACACACTAATCCTGACTATGAATTCGTAGGTAATTCGTTTTCTTTACTTTGCCCAATATTATGAAAAAACTTTTCGTCGCATGCATTTCCACGCTCGCAACGCTGGCTGCCATCAATCCACTTGCGGCCTATGCCGACACGCAACTGTATGAAACCGGCCCCAGTGAAGATTCATCCTTTGTGCGTTTTTTGAATGCAAGTGACGATAAAGCCAGCGTAGTCAATGGCGCGGCCAAAATTGCCTTGGGCAATCAGGGTGATGCACGTGTTTCCCGTTTTTATCCTGTCAAAGCGGGCAGTAAATTAACTGCGACGGTACAAATCGGTAGTCACAAAGTACCGGTGGAAGTTACTGCTAAACCTGGTGAGTTCATTACGATTGCGGTGGTGGGTAAAGATGCATCCGCCAAGAGCGTGATCGTCAGAGAATCACCAACAGATTTCAACGCAATGCGCTCGTCCTTATCGTTGTCTAATCTGGATGAAAAATGCGCTAGCGCTGCCTTATCTGGCGGCGCTAAAAATACAGCAATTTTAGAAGCGGTTAAACCAGCGACTGTACAACGTCGTTTAATTAATCCTGTAAAACTCTCAGTACAGGCCAGTTGCGATGGCAAGTCCGTCGGCACAGCGCTAGACATGTCACAACTGCAGGCTGGCGAGCGATACAGCGTATTTGTACTGCCGCTCAAAGTAGGACGAATAGCGTTTTTTGTACGCGATAATAACTCTTAAGCGAAAGCAGTTATGGTATTCGCGTCCCTTGAGTTTTTAACTATCTTCCTACCTATTTTCTTTGCGTTTTATTTAATTACACCACAGCGTTTTCGCAACCACACCTTGTTGGTCGGTAGCTGGTTATTTTATGCCTGGTGGACACCTAAATTTTTGTTGTTGATCATTGCCTTGACCGTTCTCGCGTGGGGCGCCGCAATCTTGATCGACAAAGCTCAGAATGAACGCGTTAAGACCAGAATCATGGCGGCCACCATCGTCCTCAATCTGGCATCTTTGGTCTGGTATAAATATACCAATATGGTGGTGCAATCCCTGAATACTTTTTTTACCGGACATGACTTGCCCGCCATTCCGTGGGTCAACGTGATGTTGCCGATTGGCTTGTCATTCACGGTATTGCATGCGATTTCTTATGTGGTCGATGTCCGTCGTAAGACTGTTCCGGCGCAGTACAGCATCATTTCTTTTAGTGCGTACATGGCGATGTTTGGCCATCTGATTGCAGGGCCGATAGTGCGTTATAAAGTCATCGACAAAGAGCTGCGTGAGCGGGTTTTTTCCTCGGAAGAGTTTGCTGCTGGCGTGCGTCGTTTTATGGTCGGCTTTTCGATGAAAGTGTTAATTGCCGATACCTTGTCGCCGTTTGTATCAATCGCTTTTGGCTTGCATCAACCGTCCTTTATGGATGCCTGGGCCGGCTGCGCTGCTTATACCTTGCAACTCTATTTTGATTTTGCCGGCTACAGTGCGATGGCGATTGGTTTAGGCTTGATGCTCGGTTTCCGTTTTCAGGAAAATTTCAATAATCCTTATCTGGCAGTATCAATCCAAGATTTTTGGCGACGCTGGCATATGACGTTGTCGTCATGGCTACGTGACTATTTATATATAGCTCTGGGTGGCAATCGCGGTGGCGCAATCCGCACCTATGTCAACCTGATGTTGACGATGGCGATTGGCGGCTTGTGGCATGGTGGCGATAACTGGAATTTTCTGATCTGGGGGATTATTCAAGGTTCTGCATTGTGTTGTGACCGCGCGTTTACGATGCGTGGTTATTCCATGCCCAATGCCGCGTCACGCACTTTGACCTTGTTGGTGGTGATGCTGGCTTGGACGGTGTTTCGCTCTAGCAGTTTTGATGCCGCCCTAGGCATGCTGGCTGGACAAATCGGAGCCAATGGCTTTGCCATGGGTGATGCGATCAGATTAGCTTTGCGACCCAGCTTGCTACTGATTTTTGCGATTGGTTTGTTGTGCGTGATTTATCCCGCCAGCAGTTTTGCCAAGCGCGGCGGTTTAGCTACTGTGGGTTGGAGTGGTGTGTGGCGCGCAGTCTGGCCGATACTCACTTTTGTCTATGGCGTCATTGTGTTGGCCGGGCAAAAAGCCATTCCTTTTCTGTACTTCCAGTTTTAAGGAATATCACCATGAGCGAACTTACTCCAAATACATCAAAAACCAGCCGTGCCAACATTATCGGCTTCTTACCAGCAATCGCATTTGTGATTGTATTGGTCGCTGGTTTTGGCGTGACGATTGCCTCTTTGCGGGATGTGCCTGAAAACGCATGGACAGGCATTACCGAGCCACAGCAATTATTCGGTGGCGAATCTACCCGTCGGTTTTCAGCGCAGTTGAACGAGCATTTTTTACTCAGTAAGCCATTCAGCCAAATTGAGCGCGCTGTTACCTGGACCATCGCCGGTGATACTGGTACGGCAGTCAGCACTGGTTGCAAAGACTGGTTTTTTCTTAGTGATGAATTAGAAACTTTCCCGGATCCTGATCATTCCGCAATAGCTCGTGCCAATATTGTCAAAGCTTTGGCGAAAAATCTGGCTGGGCGCGGCATACAATTAGTTATCGCCGTTGTGCCAGACAAGTCACGCATAGAGCAAGCGCATTTGTGCGGTTTGCACAGACCCGCCAGTTTTGCAGGACGCATCGATAACTGGGTCGCCTTACTCAAACAATCAAAAATTAATACGATTAATCTGGAGCCAGTGTTGGCCGCTACTCCCGGTGAGCGTTATTACCGTACTGATTCGCACTGGAATGAAAACGGCGCAAATGCCGCTGCTGCCGCTATCGCAAGTTATTTGCAAGCAGAAAAAATGCAAGTGATGCCAGCTGTAGCTCCTGACAAGGCAGCATTACACAGTACAACAATAGCGCGAGATGGTGATTTGTTACGGGTATCCAATCTGCAAGGCTTACCTGCTATTTTGCGCCCGAAGCCGGAACAGACCCAGTTGACGACGATTGTTGCCAGCGCTACACCAGACTCTGGTGCAAGCTCCAATAGCAGCTCCAATACCAGCTCCGATATCAACTCCAACACCAGCGATGATTTGTTCGGTGATACCGGTTTGCCGACAGTTGCCTTGATCGGTACCTCATTCTCCAGAAATGCGAATTTCGTTCCATTTTTAGGTCATTATCTAGGTGCACCCGTCGCTAGTTTTGCAAAAGAAGGAGGTAATTTCGAAGGATCTGCTCTTGCCTACTTAGGCGGGAAAACTTTCCAGCAAAGTCCTCCAAAAGTCGTCTTATGGGAAGTGCCCGAGCGCATGCTACAAAAGCCTTTGAGTGCAGCCGAAAAACAATGGCTCGATTACCAGAAGTAAATGAAATAGTGCAAAAATTTTTTAGAAGTTCCCACTAAAGTCCAATAAAAATGCGGCTACTGGCGTGAAATCATGCCAGTAGCCGCATTTTTATTGGACGTCTGAAAGAGGATTTCAAAAAACATACTCGGACGTATCGCGTCGCTTTATCGTAAATTCCTAAAGACTCGCAATGTCGAGGTATTACTGTGTCGGCATTACCATCTCCGCATGTCTTTAGCCGCGATCCGCCGGCGTCGGTGAATCAAACAACGGCTCGGAATTTCATCTATTCAAATAATCAACCCAAAAAACAGCTAATAAATACATAAATTATTCGTTTTACTGGTATTTAATCGACTGCTAAAGTGAAGCCATATTCCAATTAGATCCAATCCGATCTAGATAGACCCAAGAAGATGGACATGACTTCGACAGCCGCTTTCAGACAGACCAACGATATAAAGACGGATACAGAATCTGGTTCCGGCTTTGCCACTAATTCAGCCAGCTTTAGTTCAAACTTATTGAGTTCAAATGCATTTCGTTTAAATAGGTTTTTCACGAAAATACCCCATTATTTGCCTGGCATCGCATTGTCGCTTTTGATCGCCAGTATTGCGATAGCGATGGGCAAAATCACCCTCCTGCAAGCCAACGGTATTGGCGCGCTGACGCTGGCGATTGTGCTGGGTATACTGGTTGGTAATACGATTTATCCACGTATCGCCGTGGCTAGCGGTGCTGGTGTCACTTTCACTAAACAGAATTTACTCCGGCTCGGGATTATTTTGTATGGCTTGCGGCTGACGTTTAAAGACATTACCCGGGTCGGTATCAGCGGAGTTGTGATTGATGCTGCGGTTTTGAGCAGCACTTTTTGCCTCGCCTGGTTTCTCGGTACTAAGGTCTTTAAGCTTGATCAAAAAACTGCCATGCTGATTGGCGCCGGTAGTTCTATCTGTGGCGCTGCGGCAGTGATGGCGGCGGAGCCTGTAATCAAAGGCAAGGCAGACCAAGTGACGGTCGCTGTATCAACTGTGGTGGTCTTCGGCACTGTAGCAATCTTCCTATATCCAGCGCTGTATCACCTGAATACACAACTGCATTGGTTGAATGTCAGCCCAACTGCGTATGGTATTTTTACTGGCTCCACCGTACACGAGGTTGCCCAAGTCGTTGCCGCAGCCCATGCGATTAGTGAAGATGCTGCAAACACTGCTGTGATCGCCAAGATGGTCAGAGTGATGATGCTGGCACCGTTTTTAATCATCTTGTCGGCGTATCTATCCCGTAGCAAATCCGCATCGCATGACAACGATCTTGCCGATCAAATGATCAGCAACAAGCCAGGCAAGATCGTCGTTCCTTGGTTCGCACTGATCTTCGTTGTTGTCGCTGGCATAAACTCTTTAGCTTTTTTACCGCATCCTGTCGTATCCGCCGCAATTGATGTTGATACTGTGATCTTAGCCATGGCGATGGCCGCATTAGGTTTGACCACACATGTTTCCGCGATTCGTAAAGCTGGCGTCAAACCTTTATTGCTTGCCGCTGTGTTGTTCCTTTGGTTGACGATAGGCGGGCTGGGGATTAACTGCGTTGTCAGTATGTTTTTATAGAGAGTTTCATATACTCCCCATTATTTTTATAGAAAATAGCTTATTGCCCAAAGAATGTATGGACAGTCAATATATACATGGATGGAGTATATGGAACTGCTTAAGTGAATAGTCTGGCGAATTAATGCACCAGCCAGCGTCGTAGAGCAAAGCTAAGCCAGTCGACCATTGCTACTAACATCAGCATTGCAATGATCACTGTGGCAGCGCTTTGCATTTGGAATAAGGATAAAAAATACTTCAGCATTTGCCCCAAGCCTCCAGCGCCGACTACGCCCAAAATGGCGGCAGCGCGGATATTGTTTTCCCAGCGGTATAAGGTGTATGACAGCATTTGCGGCAAGGCTTGCGGTAGCTTGGCATACAAAAATGCGTTGATCGCGGTGGCGCCGTTGATGCGTAAAGTGGATTCTGCATGCGGCGACGTATTTTCTAAACTCTCTGCAAATAATCGTCCCAGCACGCCGGTGGTATGTGCGGCCAAGGCAATCGTACCGGCGAATGGTCCTAGACCTGCGGCGATTAGCATGATGGATGCCCACACCAGTTCCGGTATGGCACGGGCGACATTCAGAAACAAGCGGGTCGTGCTCATGGCAATGATCCCAAAGCGTCCGCTGGCGGGTAGCGCCAGTAGCAATCCTAAGATTGCCGCAATCAAGGTGCCTAAAGCCGACATCGCCAAGGTCTCAAACGTGGCAATGCCCACTTTGTGTAGCATGCCGGTGGAGAGATCAGGCGGTGCAAATCCTTGTAGAAATTCGATTGTTTTGCTACCAGCGTCTGCGGTGAATAATTCATTCCATTTGGACGGCAAGCTGATAAAACTGGCAATCACCAGCGCCAACAAAAGTAATAATGTGATGGCGGTGACAGGGCGCATCATCGGTGGTACTTTGGGTAAATTGACTGCTGACTTGGCCGCATTCATATTTACAAGCGCATTCACATCCAGATCAGGGTGACTCATGTCGCCAGTCCTTTTCTGAATAATTTACTGACACCATCGGCGATCGCGACCAGCACCACAAACACCAGCAACATGGTCGACACTTCTGCGCCAGATAACATTTTGAGCGACTCATCCATGCGCTGCCCTAAGCCACCCGCGCCTACAAAACCCATCACGACCGAGCCTCGGATCGCACATTCCCATCGATAAATCGTGTACGAAGTCAGCTCTGCCGCAGCGTTGGGCAAAGCGCCATAGAAGAAGGCGGTGAGCCGGCTGCACCCATTTTGCAGCAAGGTATCGGTTGCCAGCGGATCGCTGGTTTCTAAAATTTCTGCATACACTTTTCCTAGCATGCCCGCATAGGTGAGGGCAATTGCCAGCACACCCGCGGTCGGTCCCAAGCCGACGATGCGGACAAATAACAAGGCCCACACCAGCTCCGGCACACTCCGCAACAGCACGAGTAGCCAGCGTATGGTCTGGCGGACAAGCATCGCAGGCCAGCTCATACGCCGCAGTCCTATGCGTGAGATGGATAGGTGCTCATTAATGATCAGTGTCAGAGGGATCGCTGCGATCATGGCGAGCGCCATACCCGCGCTTGCCATCGCGATTGTTTGCCAGGTTGCGGTTGCGACGATAAACAAAAATTCTGTGGAATGCGCTGGCGGGAAAAACGCGATTAGAAAACGCCAGGTCGCATTCAGGCTTTGCGCGTCCATCAGTTCCCACGGTTTGAATTCCGTCATCACCAGCATCGGCCACAACAGAATCAGGCCGAGAACAAACAGAGTGATGCGACCACGCCAGGCGGGATCAGTTGTTATTGTGGAGCCAGATGGCGTGGAGGTCAGTGACATGCGCACGATTATTAAAAGCAGCGTTGATCAACGGCACAATTAGCCAGTGCATCAATGTCGGCTTGCATTGCATCTGACGGATTTGGATTGTCGACCATACTCGCCATATCGGGTTCAAGCAAATCAGCAGCCGCATTTTGATATAGCGCGGCGATCATCTCATCCGTTACATGCTCACTATCGAAAAAAACTTTACCGTCACGCAGACCGATAATCCGTTTGAAATACTGACGTGCCAATTCAACCTGATGCAGGCTGCATACCATCGTGGCTTGCCGTTGGATCGCTTCTTGTTGCAGAGTTTGCACTGTTTGGATTGCCAGTCTTGGATCAAGCGCAGACAGCGGCTCGTCAATCAACAGCAGTTTTGCATCAGACAAAATGAGCCGTGCTAAAGCGCAGCGCTGACGTTCTCCACCAGATAAGCGGTCCACGCGTGCATACAATTTATCTTGCAAATCAAACCGTGATAAAGCCTGCCAGGCAGCGAGCGGGTCTGTTGGTTTGAGCAGACTACGCAAGGATTTCCAGAGCGACCATTGCGGCAGACGACCCGCCAGCACGCTGGTAATCACGCGTTGTCTTGCCGGTAGTGGCGGTGTCTGCGGCGCTAAAAAAAGTTGGCTACGTAAGTTGTGTCGCGCGCGATGTGACAAGGTCCACGGCTGTTGACCTAGCAATTGAATCTGACCCAACTCAGGTCGCAAGGCGCAAGCCAGGGTGTGCAGCAAAGTCGTTTTACCCGCACCAGATGGGCCGATAATTGCGACTTGCTCGCCTTGCTTTAGACGCAGAGTCAGATTGTCCAAGGCCCATTCTGACGCGCCAGCATTTTTTCCAGAGCTGTTGTTTGAAGCAGGATGGCGCACATGCACGCCATCCAACTGCACACTAGCTGAGCTTGCAATTGAGTTGCTTACTGTTGAATCAGTTACGGAGGAGTCTGACATGCAAATTTATTTCAGCAAGCCAGCGTTATGCGCAGCAGCTTCGATCGCTTTGTAGTTATCTACTTTGGTCGGAATAAAACGAGTGGCACGTTGCAGATCTAAAATTTCTTTATCTTGCGGATTGGCTGGGTCTAAAGATAAAAATGCATCGCTGATTTTTTTGCGTAACTCTGCAGGCATATCGGCGCGTACCGACCAGTTGTAATCAAAATAGCCTGGTGTTGTGAAGAACACTCGCACTTGTTTGGTATCGACTTTGTTTTGTGAGACTAGTTTTTCCCAGACTGAAATGTTCAAGGCGCCAGCATCTACCTTGCCACCAGACACCGCAGCCACCGTTGCATCATGCGCGCCGGAAAACGCGATACGTTTTAAATCGGTATCAGGATTAATTTTAGCCGCTAGCAAATACGAACGCGGCATCAAATGACCAGAAGTAGAGGATTCTGAACCGAAGGTGAAGGTCTTGCCTTTCAAATCTTCTAGCTTGGTGATAGCGGGATTGGTGGTGATGAAAACGGATTTAAACTTTTCATCTTCTTCACGCTGTACCAGCGCAACGACCTGGCCTTTGCTACGGGCATTGGCTTGCACAAAGGTGAAACCGCCGAACCAGACCATATCTAGTTTGTTATTGATCAAACCCTCAACCGAGGCGGCGTAATCGGTCACGGGTGTGAATTCAACTTTCATGCCCAATTTCTTCTCCAGATATGCGCCCAGTGGTTTGAATTTGCGCTGCAACTCTGTCGGTGCCTCATCAGGGATCGCAGAGACCCGCAATACTTGCTGTGCCAATGTTAAGCCAGATGCGGATAATAAAGTCGCAGCGACAGCGGCATGGAACAAGCGGCGTGAGGGTGAAAAAGAAGATAAAAATCGCATGACGAATTTCCTTAAATAGAGTTGAAATAATAATACTGGTAATGGGTATATTTTTTTGTCCAGGTATTCATTGGACTATCAGCTATATTTGTAAAATAAATTGGGGAGTATATATAAATAGTTTACAAAGCGCGTAGAGCAACACAAGTGATGAACAACATGGAAGAGCAATAGCGAAGCGTAAAGTGACGCAAAAAAGAGCTGGAGAAATAGTAAGGTAATTACGTCTGCATAAAGCGGTATTACTCAATTCGCCTCAATTTTGCTCAATTTTATTCAATTTTATTCACTAAGCACTACACATCTTTAGTGTCGGTCAGAGCTGGATTTTGTTCGTGCTCTAATGCTAAATAATGGCTTTGATTACGACCACTTTGTTTGGCTTTATACAGCGCTGCATCGGCAGCTTCCAGCAAATTATGGAGTGAAATATCTTTATCACTCAAATACGTGCTGACGCCGATACTGATACTGATTTGCTGACAAATCCGGGATTTGATATGTGGAATGGCGATATCAAAAATCGCAGCACGGATTTTCTCCGCAAATTGCATCGCACCTTGTTCTGGCATATTCGGCATCATCAGAACGAATTCTTCACCGCCATAACGTGCCACGATATCGGTCGCACGCAAGAGCTGTGTCTTTAATGTTTTTGCGACTTTGATAAGCGCTTTGTCTCCTGCGATGTGGCCGTAAAAATCGTTGTACTCTTTAAAGAAATCAATATCCAACATAAAGATCGATAAGGGTAATTTTTGGCGACGAGAATGCGCCATCGCAATTGCAAAATGCTCGTCAAAAAAACGCCGGTTGTAGATGCCGGTAAGGCTGTCTGTACTAGCTTCTTTCTTCAATATCTCTGAGTGTGATCGCAACATTTTTTCGCGCTTGATGGAGGCGCTGGAGTCGGTGATCTGGATCAGGCAACAGCGTTCTTCATCATCAGAAAATAACGGTGTGATCGAAATAGATTGGTGCATACGTACACGGTCGTCACTCAGGTCGCTGGGATCATATAAGGCCAGCGGCGAGCGATGCAGAGCGTTCGATAAAACAACGGGCAAGCCGTAATTCAAGGTGTTGCGGAGCGAGGTTAAAAAAGCTGCACTAGGGCTTTCATTAAATACCTCAGCGAGTTTTTTTGTGATTGCCTGGTCGGTACTGACATCGCTGTGCTTGACCATCCAGTCATTCCACATCAACACTTGTTCATCGGCGTTGACAAGAATCAAGCCCATGTTAATCGTGTTAAAAATTTGGTCAGCTTTTTTTGCAAGAAGCTGCTGGGAACTGTTGACCGGTTCCCGTGCGGATTCAGTCATCAGATGTTACCTAAAAAACGGTCAATTTGATCAACGAGATTTTTTAATGATGCAGAACTCAGCAAGAAAACCAGGTGGCCTTCGGAATGGCGTTTTTCTATCGCCAGATCGATATGCAATACCAGAATATAAGGATGCTCCGTAGTCTGAGCAATGCGCTTAAACAGATCCTCAGTCGAGGCAATCGCATAGTGTGGCAGCGAGCTGTTGAACGAGATATCGAGCATGTCTGCGACGGCAGATAAACACGCATTGAGTATGATGTTGCCCAGTTCGCACATGGCTTCTTGTTCAAACTCCGCCAGTTCTTCTATGCTCATTTGCGAGCCCATCATATCGCGCACGATTTCCAGCGCATGATCTTCTGTAAAGATCAACACCGCTTCAGCGTCAAATGGTCCTGTAAATTGCTGCGTCACTGCGCCAAAGCGATTGCCTGCAATCGCCATGATGGAGGCATCAATCTCGGTCGATTTTCTGACCTCGACTTTGGGCACGGATAACTTGACTTCATCGCCGACGATTTCGCTCAGGCTGGCTGCGGCTCTGCCGGCGCCGACATTAAATACTTCGCTAAGTGCGTCGAGATGAAGTTCAGTTAAAGTATTCATAAGGATTTAACTTAGCTGCCTAGAAAATGAGTCAGTGCGTTTGCGATCGATTTTTCTGTTACTGGCTTGGCGACAAAAACAGCGCCCAAAGCTTGTGCGCGGGTTTGTAAGGTTTCTTGAATATTGGCTGAAAAAATCACGATGCGCATGGAAGGATGTTGACCCAGAATTTTCTCTGCGGCGTCGGTACCTAACATGCCGGGCATGTTGACATCCATCGTACAAAAATCAGGTAATTCTTTATCCGCAGTGAGGATGGCCTCTTCACCCGTTGCTGCCTCGACAATAATCCAATCTGCATGCTTGGCCAGAATGTGGGCTTTGATCACCATACGGGATACTTTGCTGTCATCCACGATCAGTAATTTTTTTGTGATTGATGTCATGCTCATTACTTTCTTAACTTAAGTACTTATTTGTTTGTTTTTTGTTACAGGCATTTTACCCGAAGGGGCATGCGAAGTAACACCTGATTTGGCAACTTAAGAGACAATGTTTGTATTCTTTAACCTACGCCATAAGGTCGTTCTGCTAATCCCCAAATAATGTGCAACGGCTTCACGATTATTCTCAAAACGTTGCATGATTTTTTCTAAGGATACGCCGTTTAAATTTGCTTGTGATGACACTGACGCGGGTGCTTGCAATGCCATTAATGGCGTTGAATCCTCACTAAGACTTGTCAGGTAAGCTAAGTTTTGCATGCGGTTTGATGCAAGTGTTTGCAGGCTTTCTTGTGCATCTTCTTGTGGGTTTGCCAATGCTGGCTCAGCGATCTCATCGCTAATTCCATAGCCAATTCCATAGCTAATTTCAGATGCAAGCTCAGGTGCGACCTTCATCAACAGACTTGGTGTTAGCGCTTGTAAAGGTTCAGCCGCTAAAAACAAGGCAAGTCTTTCCATCATATTGCGCAGTTCTCTGACATTGCCCGGCCAGTCATAGCGCGCCAACAACTTGCTGCAAGCCAATATTTCTGCATGCAGATTCGCATGTGGTCGGTTGCCAAGGCTCGCCAGCGCATGTTTCAGACACCATTCTGCCAATGGCACCAGATCGCCCTTGCGTTCCCGTAATGTTGGCAATTGCAGACGCAATACTGCCAGACGATAAAACAAGTCTGAACGGAATCGCCCCTCTTTGATCCTGGCATCCAGATCGCAATGAGTGGCGCTGATAATGCGGACATCCACCGGAATAGGGCGTATGCCACCAACCCGGACCACTTCGCGCTCTTCCAAAACGCGCAGCAACCTGGTTTGCAGACTCAAAGGCATTTCGCCAATTTCATCCAGAAATAAAGTGCCGCGATGGGCTGCCTCAAATAAGCCGGCATGACCACCGCGTCGCGATCCGGTAAAAGCGCCGTCTTCGTAGCCAAACAATTCTGACTCTAATAAAGATTCTGCAATCGCACCGCAATTGACGGCGACAAAAGGGTGGCGTGCTCTGGGGCTTTCTTTATGCATCGCCTGTGCGGCGAGTTCTTTACCAGTGCCGGTTTCGCCTTGCAGTAAGACGGTTGCCGGGGAGCGGGCGAAAAGCATAATGGACTGGCGGGTTGCTTGCATTGCAGCAGACTCGCCGCGCAGATCAGTTAGATTGTGGCGTGCGCGCAAGGATTCTGCGGCGGGATGATGTCTGCCACGCGCTGATTCCAGCCGGGTCAGGCGGGCGATTTCTAAGGCGTCTTCAAATGATTGGCGGATAGACTCGGCCGAGTACATAAAGATGCCGGTTAATCCCGCTTCTTGCGCCAAATCCGTGATCAGACCCGCGCCGACGATGGCTTTGATGCCATTTGCCTTCAGTTCGCTGATTTGCGCCCGAGCATCTTCTTCGGTGACATAAGTGCGTTGTTCCAGCTTAAAACCAAAGGTGTTTTTAAATTCGACCAGCTCTGGCATCGTCTCTTGGTAGGTAATCAAGCCGATCTCGGCAGAAACTTTGCGGGCACGCGCCAAGGCTTGCATGACATCAAAGCCACTGGCTTTGGCAATCACGACCGGAACCGGCAGACGGTTTTTGAGATAGGCGCCGTTTGATCCGGCGGCGATCACTGCGTCGCAGCGCTCGGTTAGCAGGCGCTCACGGATATGTTGGGCGGCTTCCTCAAACCCAAGATGCAACGGTTCGATGATGGCACTGCCATCGTATTCGACCATGATGTCGCGGAACAAGTCGAACAGGCGCGAGATGGATACAGTCCAGATGACGGGTTTATCCCCGCTGTCGCGGGCTATCGGTGGGCGTGGGCGCATGTTGAGCCTAATTTTGTGGTGAGTGTTGCAGCGGGTGTTTCAATAAATGTTCCAATGGATGTTTCAAATGCAGTTTCAAAGGATGTTTCATTTTACTTCTAATGTTTCAAATGAAACGCCTTTGTGAAACAAATTAATCTATGGCAGGGATTTTCAATTCGATCATTTAATTTTAAGTCGTTGATTTGTATGGGGCTTGATAAAAATCACGCATGAACTATTGTGACTGGCATGTTGATTGCAATAGCTGGACTAGCAAAACTGCATTCGTAAAACCGCACTGGCAAGGCGAACCAATAAACGAACAGTCAAAACCATTCCGTACAATTTTGAAAGGTCACATCATGAGTCAACTCTCCGCAGGAGCCCGTTTCCGCAAGGCGATGCAAGAAGAATCACCGCTGCAAGTAGTCGGCGCGATCAATGCTAACCATGCTTTGTTAGCCAAGCGCGCAGGTTTTAAGGCAATTTATTTATCTGGTGGCGGTGTCGCTGCTGGTTCGCTGGGTTTGCCAGATTTGGGCATCTCCAACTTGGACGACGTTTTGACGGATGTCCGCCGGATTACCGATGTCTGCGATCTGCCTTTGCTGGTGGACGTGGATACAGGTTTTGGCTCTTCAGCTTTTAACGTTGCGCGCACAGTCAAGTCGATGATTAAGTTTGGCGCTGCAGCGATGCATATCGAAGATCAGGTCGGCGCCAAGCGTTGTGGTCATCGTCCTAATAAAGAAATCGTCAGCAAGCAAGAGATGGTAGACCGCATCAAAGCAGCAGTCGATGCGCGTACTGATGAGAGTTTTGTCATCATGGCGCGTACTGATGCGTTGGCAGTGGAAGGGCTGGAAGCTGCGATGGAACGTGCCATTGCCTGCGTAGAAGCGGGTGCAGACATGATCTTCCCAGAGGCAATTACTGAGCTGGCGATGTACAAGCAATTTGCCGCGGCAGTCAAAGTGCCGGTCTTGGCGAACATCACAGAATTTGGTTCTACACCGTTGTACACAGTGGAAGAATTAGCCGCTGCCGATGTGGGTTTGGTGCTATACCCGTTGTCCGCTTTCCGCGCGATGAATAAGGCAGCCGAAAATGTCTACACTGCGATCCGCCGCGACGGCACACAAAAAAATGTGGTCGATACCATGCAGACTCGTATGGAATTGTATGAGCGTATTAACTACTATGATTTTGAGCAAAAGCTGGATGCCTTGTTTATGCAGCAAAAAGCAAAATAAGTTGTGCTTAATTTTTTGTATATGCCTGTAAATCCAAGCCAAGAACTAAGCGATTAATTGTATTAAAACAATATACTCCCCATTATTTTTTGATAAATAGGCTAATTGTCCATAGAATCATTGGACAGTCTAGTTATACTAATTGGGAGTATATTCATATTTAACTATGGAGAACACGATGACTGAAGCCGTTCCTTTCAAACCAAAAAAATCCGTTGCCTTATCTGGTGTTGCTGCCGGTAACACTGCGCTATGCAGCGTCGGCAAAACTGGTAACGATTTGCACTATCGCGGCTACGACATTCTGGACGTTGCAGATGCCTGCGAGTTTGAAGAAATCGCGCATCTACTGGTGCACGGCAAATTGCCTAACATCGCTGAACTTAAAGCCTATAAAAACAAGCTGAAATCCTTGCGCGGTTTGCCCGCTAATATGAAAGCGGCGCTGGAGGCTTTGCCAGCGTCCGCCCATCCTATGGATGTCATGCGCACGGGTGTCTCGGTTTTAGGTTGTACCTTGCCAGAAAAAGATGATCACAATACGCCAGGCGCGCGTGATATCGCCGACCAGTTAATGGCATCTCTTGGCTCCATGCTGCTTTACTGGTACCACTTCAGCCATAACGGTAAACGGATTGATGTCGAGACTGACGATGATTCTATCGGTGGCCATTTCTTGCATCTGTTGCACGGTAAAAAGCCAAGCGCATCATGGGAAAAAGCGATGCATACTTCCCTGATTTTGTATGCAGAGCACGAGTTCAACGCGTCCACATTTACTTGCCGCGTGATCGCTGGCACGGGTTCTGATATTCATTCCGCCATCACCGGCGGCATTGGTGCTTTGCGCGGACCAAAACACGGCGGTGCTAATGAAGTTGCGTTTGAAATTCAGAAGCGTTACGACAATCCGGATGAAGCAGAAGCGGACATCAAAAAGCGGGTAGAAAATAAAGAAGTGGTGATTGGTTTTGGACATCCGGTCTACACCGTGTCTGATCCACGTAACAAGGTCATCAAAGAAGTTGCACGTCAGTTGTCGGTCGAGGCAGGCTCTACCAAAATGTTTGATATTGCAGAGCGCTTAGAAACCGTGATGTGGGACATCAAAAAAATGTTCCCGAATCTGGATTGGTTCTCTGCCGTGTCGTATCACATGATGGGCGTGCCGACCGCTATGTTCACACCGTTGTTCGTCATTGCGCGCACTTCCGGTTGGGCAGCACACATCATTGAACAGCGTATCGACAACAAGATTATTCGTCCAAGCGCGAATTATGTTGGTCCTGAAGATTTGCAATTTGTGGCGCTGAAAGACCGTAAGTAAACTGCTTTTTTGCTAGCTAGCAAATGAGACTGCAAACAAGAAATTGTAGGGTGCGCTGTGCGCACCGCCTTATCTAATTCAGATGCAATCCAAATTAATTTGGATTGGTACATTTGGTTCCGCTAATGTGCTTGGTGCACATGGCGCATCCTACGAAATTTTTTGCTGCTGCGATTTAATTATTTTTGACTGACTGAATAATGAATACTCAATTCCGCAAACCCCTGCCAGGCACTGCGCTGGACTATTTTGATACCCGTGCAGCAGTCGACATGATTGCGCCTGGTGCGTACGACAAGCTACCTTATACCTCCCGTGTCCTTGCCGAGAATCTGGTACGTCGTTGCGATCCGGCGACACTGAGCGACTCGCTGAAACAATTCATTGAACGTAAGCGAAATCTGGATTTTCCGTGGTTCCCGGCACGTGTGGTGTGTCATGACATTCTCGGACAAACTGCATTGGTTGATCTGGCCGGTTTGCGTGATGCAATTGCGGACCAAGGTGGTGATCCGGCTAAGGTCAATCCTGTGGTGCCTGTACAGTTGATTGTCGATCATTCGCTGGCAGTGGAATGCGGTGGTTTCGATCCCGATGCGTTCAATAAAAATCGTGCGATTGAAGACCGTCGTAATGAAGATCGTTTCGACTTCATCAACTGGACTAAAAAAGCCTTTAAAAACGTCGAAGTGATCCCGCCGGGCAATGGCATCATGCATCAGATTAATCTGGAACGCATGTCACCGGTGATCCAGGTCAAGGACGGCGTGGCTTTCCCCGATACGCTAGTCGGTACTGATAGTCACACACCACACGTGGATGCCTTGGGTGTACTGGCAATCGGTGTTGGCGGTTTAGAAGCAGAAAACGTGATGTTAGGTCGTGCCTCGTGGATGCGTTTGCCAGATATTATCGGCGTAGAACTGTCTGGTCGTCCGCAGCCCAACATTACTGCGACCGACGTTGTGCTAGCCATGACAGAGTTTTTGCGTAAACAAAAAGTGGTTGGCGCGTATCTCGAATTTTATGGCGAAGGCGCTGCTGCATTAACTCTTGGCGACCGTGCAACGATTTCCAATATGGCACCGGAATATGGCGCGACCGCAGCGATGTTTTCTATCGACCAACAAACTATCGACTATCTGAAATTGACTGGCCGTGAAGATGAGCAAGTCAAACTGGTGGAGACGTATGCCAAGCACACCGGCTTGTGGGCAGATAGCTTGAAGACAGCTGAGTATGAGCGGGTACTGAAATTTGATCTGTCTTCCGTAGTACGTAATATGGCTGGCCCTTCCAATCCGCATGCACGTGTTGCCACTGCTGATCTGGCAAGCAAAGGTATCGCAGGTAAATGGGATGATGTACCAGGTCAGATGCCGGATGGCGCAGTCATCATCGCCGCAATTACTAGCTGCACCAATACTAGCAACCCACGTAACGTGATCGCAGCTGCTTTGCTGGCGCGGAATGCCAACAAGCTTGGATTGACGCGTAAGCCTTGGGTCAAATCTTCGCTCGCACCGGGGTCCAAAGCAGTGACTTTGTATCTGGAAGAAGCAGGCTTGATGGGTGACTTGGAGAAGCTCGGTTTTGGTGTTGTGGCCTATGCCTGTACCTCCTGCAACGGCATGTCCGGCGCGTTGGATCCGGTCATTCAGCAAGAGATTATTGATCGCGATTTATATGCGACTGCAGTATTGTCGGGCAATCGTAATTTTGATGGACGTATCCATCCATATGCAAAGCAAGCCTTCCTTGCCTCGCCACCCTTAGTCGTCGCTTATGCAATTGCTGGCACAGTACGTTTTGATATTGAAAAAGATGTATTGACTGTGGTCGATGGTAAAGAAATTCGCCTGAAAGATATCTGGCCCACCGATGAAGAAATTGATTCCATCGTCAAGTCCAGCGTCAAGCCTGAGCAATTCCGTAAGGTCTATGATCCGATGTTTGCGATTCAGCTTGATGATGGTGAGAAGGTTAGTCCGCTGTACGACTGGCGTCCACAAACAACTTATATCCGTCGTCCGCCGTATTGGGAAGGCGCACTTGCCGCACCGCGCACGATGAAGGCGATGCGTGCATTGGCCGTGTTGGGGGACAACATTACGACAGATCATTTATCACCATCGAACGCCATTATGCTGGACAGCGCCGCTGGTGCTTATCTCGCAAAAATGGGTTTGCCGGAAGAAGACTTTAACTCTTATGCAACGCATCGCGGCGATCATCTGACAGCACAGCGCGCCACCTTTGCCAACCCGACATTGAAGAATGAAATGGTACTGGAAGACGGCAAGGTCAAAGCCGGATCACTGGCACGTATCGAACCAGAAGGCAAAGTCACCCGCATGTGGGAAGCGATAGAGACCTACATGGAGCGCAAGCAGCCATTGATCATCGTCGCAGGGGCAGATTATGGACAAGGTTCCTCACGTGACTGGGCGGCGAAAGGCGTGCGTCTGGCGGGTGTAGAAGCAATTGCGGCAGAAGGTTTTGAGCGTATTCATCGTACTAATCTGGTTGGGATGGGTGTATTGCCACTGGAATTTAAACCGGGTGTCAATCGCCTGACTTTGCAAATTGATGGCACTGAAACCTTCGATGTCATTGGTCAGCGTACACCTCGTGCCACCTTGACGTTGGTGATCAACCGTAAAAATGGCGAACGTGTCGAAGTGCCGATGACTTGTCGCCTGGATACAGCGGAAGAAGTATCTATTTACGAAGCGGGCGGTGTATTGCAGCGTTTTGCTCAGGACTTTCTAGAATCAACAAAGGCGATCTAAGAAGCTTAGGGTGTGCCATGCGCACCCTTCCGTATTAAATGTCGCAAAGATCAATAGGAATTAGCATGACCCACGTTCCACAAATCAAAATCCCCGCGACCTACATTCGCGGGGGAACCAGCAAGGGCGTTTTTTTTCGCTTGCAGGATTTGCCCGCAGTAGCGCAAGTCCCCGGTGCGGCACGCGATGCTTTGCTCTTACGCGTCATAGGTAGCCCCGATCCTTACGGCAAGCAAATTGACGGTATGGGCGGTGCGACATCGAGTACCAGCAAGACAGTCATCCTCTCCAAAAGTACCAAAGCGGATCACGATGTAGATTACCTGTTCGGTCAGCTCGCGATCGATAAAGCCTTTGTTGACTGGAGCGGCAACTGTGGCAATCTGTCTGCGGCGGTTGGTTCCTTTGCGATTAGTGCAGGATTGGTGGATGCGAACCGAGTTCCACAAAACGGTGTTGCCATTGTTCGCATCTGGCAAGCGAATATCGCCAAGACCATCATCGCGCATGTACCGATTACCGATGGTGAAGTACAAGAGACTGGTGATTTTGAACTTGACGGCGTGACCTTTCCGGCAGCAGAAGTACAACTAGAATTTATGGACCCTGCAGCGGATGAGGACGGCGCTGGTGGTTCTATGTTCCCGACCGGGAATCTGGTCGATGATCTGGATGTGCCTGGCGTTGGCATCCTCAAAGCGACGATGATCAATGCCGGTATTCCGACTATCTTTGTGAATGCAGAAGCCATCGGTTACACCGGAACTGAGTTGCAAGATGCGATCAATAGCGATCCTGTCGCACTGGCGAAATTTGAAACCATTCGTGCCTACGGCGCAGTTCGCATGGGGCTCATCAAACATATCGATGAAGCGGCGAATCGTCAGCACACGCCTAAGGTCGCCTTTGTCGCTAAGCCTGCTGACTATGTGTCATCGAGTGGCAAACAAGTTGCGGCGGCCGATATCGATTTATTGGTACGTGCGATGTCGATGGGAAAATTACATCATGCGATGATGGGTACCGCAGCAGTGGCAATTGGTACCGCCGCCGCTATTCCCGGCACGCTAGTCAATCTTGCCGCTGGCGGTGGCGATCGGACAGCGGTTCGCTTCGGCCATCCTTCAGGCACTTTACGCGTCGGTGCGGAAGCTACGCAGGTCAATGGAGAATGGGCTGTGAAAAAGGCCATCATGAGCCGCAGCGCACGTATTTTGATGGAAGGTTGGGTGCGTGTGCCAGGCGACTCGTTTTAAGCTTTGAAGTCGTTCCAACTGCTAAAGAAATAAAAAATTAACGCCAATAATAAAAAATCAAAAATACGCGAGGCACAGCAATAACCCCAATGGAGACAACATGAACTTTGCAGACTTTTACCAAAAATCGATCAACGACACGCAGGCGTTTTGGGATAAGGAGGCAGAGCTGATCCATTGGGAAGAGCCGTACACACAAGTGTTGGATGATTCTCGTCCACCGTTCACAAAATGGTTCGTCGGTGGCAAGACTAATCTCTGTTACAACGCCGTGGATCGCTGGCTAGAAACGCAGGGGGACAAGCCCGCACTGATTGCGATTTCGACAGAGACCAATACAGAAAAAACCTATACCTTTGCGGAGTTGCATGCAGAAGTGCAGCGCATGGCTGCGATTATGTTGTCGTTGGGCGTGCGCAAAGGTCAGCAAGTATTGATCTATATGCCGATGATCGCTGAGGCTGCCTTTGCGATGCTGGCTTGTGCGCGTATCGGCGCGATTCATTCTGTCGTATTTGGTGGCTTTGCGTCTAAAAGCCTGGCAACGCGGATTGATGACTGCAAGCCAGTGTTGATCTTTTCTGCTGATGCAGGCATGCGTGGCGGTAAGTCTGTGCCATATAAGCCGCTACTGGACGATGCCATTGTGATGGCGACTCACAAGCCAAGCCAGGTTTTGCTAGTTGATCGCGGTCTGGAAAAAATGCAACTCGTTACTGGGCGCGATACGGATTACGCTTCTTTACGAAGGCAGTATCTGGAGCCGCATGCTTCTGCAAATGTGCCAATTACCTGGCTGGAATCAAACGACATTTCATACGTGCTGTACACCTCAGGTACTACTGGAAAACCCAAAGGCGTACAGCGCGATGTGGGCGGTTATGCCGTCGCATTAGCATCGTCGATGAAGCATATTTTTTGCAGTCATCCAGGTGAAACTTACTTCGCCACGTCAGATATCGGCTGGGTCGTGGGACACTCCTACATCGTGTATGGCCCTCTGATTGCTGGTATGGCGACGATTATGTATGAGGGCACGCCGATACGTCCTGATGCGGGCGTTTGGTGGAGCATCGTCGAAAAATACAAAGTGTCGCGGATGTTCTCGGCACCGACAGCGGTGCGGGTATTGAAAAAATATCCGTCAGAGCTGATGAAAAAATATGACTTGTCTTCGCTCAAAGCTTTATATCTGGCGGGCGAACCTTTAGATGAGACAACCTCAAGCTGGATTGCGACAGAGCTGGGTGTGCCCATTATTGATAATTACTGGCAGACAGAAACAGGCTGGCCAATTTTATCCGTTGCGCGTGGTATCGAATACAAAGAAACCCGGCTCGGTAGTCCCGGCGTTGCGATGTATGGCTACGACGTAAAAATAATCAATGAATCGACCGGCGAGGAATGCGGTGCTGGCGAAAAAGGTGTGGTCGCCATCAAAGGACCTTTACCGCCAGGTTGTATGCAGACGATCTACGGCGATGATCAGCGATTTGTGCAGACTTACTGGAGTAATTTTCCACAAGCGCAGTTGTACTCTACATTCGATTGGGGCATTAAAGACGCCGACGGTTATTACTTTATTTTGGGACGCACTGATGATGTAATTAATGTCGCCGGTCATCGCCTGGGAACCCGCGAAATTGAGGAGAGTATTTCTAGTCATCCGTACATATCCGAAGTGGCTGTAGTCGGGGTGGAAGATAAGTTAAAAGGGCAGGTTGCTGTTGCGTTTGCGATTTTAAAAAATCCTGAAATTGCGAGTTCACAAGAATCCAGACGGTTACTGGAAGCTGAGGTGATGGCGGTTGTTGACAAACATTTGGGCGGCATCGCCAGACCAGCGCGTGTCCATTTTGTGACAGTTTTACCAAAAACACGATCGGGCAAATTATTACGTCGCTCGATTCAGGCAATTTGTGAGGGGCGCGATGCGGGTGATTTAACGACCATAGAAGATCCTAGTTCTTTAGAGCAGATCAAATCGGCAATCATGAGTTGATGACAAACGCGCCTATATTGGTGGTAATGTTGCTACTGTCGGCGTTTTTAAATTGACCGTATTTAACAATCAATTACTTGAGACGCGGCAAAAGTATATCCATACTGAAACTTCTTAAACAATAACGGGGGAGTACAAATGGCAACAATATCAAAATACATGGCCGGTATCTCATGCAGTGTGACATTGAGCGCTTTGTTAGTTACCAGCGCCTTTGCGGCAGCTGAACGAGGATCAGAGCCGGAAGCAGAGGCTATGGTCAAGCAAGCCGTTGCACTGATTAAATCTGGTGGAACTGAAAAAGCCTACGCCACTTTTAATGAGCATCCGAATGGCGCATTTAAAGACCGTGACTTGTATATTTTTGTCTACGACTTTAAAGGTAACTGTCTGGCGCAAGGTGCAAACCCTAAAATGGTCGGAAAAAATCTGGTTGGCTTAAAAGACGTTGATGGTAATGCCTTCATCCAAGGCATGATTAATGTCGTTAAAGAAAAACAAAAAGGCTGGTATGGTCCTTATAAGTTCACTAATCCAAACACAAAAGATTATGAATTGAAAAAATCGTATTGCGAGAAAGGTGATGGCGAGACGATGGTTTGTGTCGGTACTTACGTCGTAAAATAGAAATTGATAGAAGTTGATTTCGGCTGATAAAGTCCGACAAGTCTGATGAAAGCGGATAGAAAAAAAGACCTCCGACATTTCAATATGTTGGTGATCTTTTTTTTGGTTATTCCTTACTTGCCTTACTACCGATTGATCTTCGTTGTATAAAAACTCAGTGCGCCTAGATCGGACAGATTGTTAAATTAACAGTGCTGCAGTGAGTGAGCGTACTTCTTCATCAGATTCTTCCAAAATGCTATTGAGCGTGCCGTCGCCGACGACGAAGTCTATTTCTGACGCATATTGTATTGAAGCGCTGTCGAAACGTATTTCTAGTGGTGAATGTACAGATGCCAGTTCATTCGCTAGCAGCAGCGTATCTCCCAGGGTTTCTGGCGGCATGGCGCGCAATCCATACCATAGCGCTTCTACTGCATCGAGTACCGGTTGGGGCAGCAGCAGATTCTTTAAGACTACGCGCCCAATAATTGTTTCTGGCGTTTCTTCCGTGCTTTCGATAATGGTGTCCGCGAAGGCAGGCAAATCAGTTAACGGGGGCAATGGTTGGTTGTCGAGCAGGCAGGGGAATTCTTCGGCGCGTGACAACATATAAAAACCACCAACCTCATGCACAATCCCGGCAAACATAGCGGTGTCTGGATCGAGCTTGGTAATCCGGCGTGCGATCACTTGTGACAGCGCAGCGACTTGTGCGGTGTGTTCCCACAACTGGTTTGCCATTGCCCGCAACACCGGGTCTTTGCTGGTGCCAGCAAGTTGGCGTACTACTAAGCTTGCGACAATAGAGCGCAATGTTCTAAAACCTAGCCGGGCAATTGCAGAACGGACATTAGTGATTTCTGCGCCCCGGCTATAGGCAGCCGAGTTGGCAATTGCCACTACCCGCGCCGCTAGCAGAGGCTCGTTCATGACTAACTTGGCCGCAGTATCGACACTACAATCAGGTGTATCCAGCACTTGCTGAATTTTGAGGGAGGCAGTGACGTTGGTAGAGAAAATTAATTCCCCGCGATTGGCCTCGGCGACGATACTGTTGATGGCTTCCGTTTTATCCATGGCAGATTTCATATTGGCATTGGTATAAATACACACCGGCAGTGCCGGACCTGATTCCAATTCTGATTCAATACGACAGTAGTGTTACTAGAGCCTTAGCACAAGAGCTTTAATTTTAAAATTAGCAAATATGCAAACTCATAGCCAACAAGCTGCTGTGCAACATACACATTGTCGTCATCGGCTATAAGTTATCACGAATATTGTAAATTATTCTATATCTTTTGTTGCTCCGCGATCCATCTATCCATCTTCGCTTCTAATAAAGCCAATGGCAAGGTGCCGTCACTCAAAATGGCATCATGAAAACTAAGTAAATTAAATTTTGTCCCCAGCTTACTCATAGCGCGTTGCCTAAGTTCCATTATTTTAAGTGAACCAATTTTATAGCCAAGCGCCTGACCCGGCCATGCCATATATCGTTCAGTAGCATTTAATGCTGATGCCTCATCATACCCCAATGTTGCCTGAAGGTATTTAATTGTTTCTTCCCGTGTCCAACCTTTTGCATGCAAGCCTGTATCGACGACTAAACGTGATGCCCGTAACAACTCATCGGTCAAATGTCCCAGATAGGCATTTGGGTCTTCATATAAGCCCATCTCTTTACCCAAGGTTTCGGCATACAGCGCCCAACCCTCAGTGTAGGCGTTATTGCCGCCAAATTTGCGGAATTTAGGAATATCCAATTCTTGCATCAACGCTAGGTGGAAATGGTGTCCAGGCTGACCCTCATGTAAAAACAAGGTGGTCATTTCTGTGATTGGATATTCTTTAGGATCATTAATCACAGCCCAAAAAACACCTGGGCGCGAACCATCAATTGCAGGCGCTGAGTAATGATCGGATGCGGTCAAACGACTGATCTCTGGTTCAGGGCGAATATCTAGCGGCGCTTTTGGGATTCGCCCAAACAACTGTGGCAGCTTGGTTCTGATCACGGCATCAATACGGCGGTATCCCGCTAATACATCTGCCTCGGTTTTAAACGGGCGATATTCGTTTTGCGTCGCAATCCATCCTGGCAAACCTTTTGGATCGCCGCTATAACCGAGTTTTGGTCCCAGTAAAACAAATTCATTTTGAATTCTGGCGACTTCTTTCAAACCGATCGCATGAATCGTTTCCGGATCGAGATTAGTGGTGGTCTGGTCACGTACCAAGGCCTGATACCATTTGGCGCCATTCGGCAAAACGCCCAGTCCAGAACTGCTGCGGCTGGCAGCAAGGTAATCCGTTTGCATGAAAGTATTGAGCTTGCTCAGCGACGGCAAAATTTTCTGCGTAATCATGGTGCGATACGCCGCCGTCAGCCGTGTTTTATCCGCATCACTAAAACTGGTGGGGAAATTTTTAACCGGTGCGTAGTAAGGATGGTTTTCTGCTGACTCTGTGACCAGCACTTTTAATTGGGGTAGGGTAGAAACGACCAGCGTACGCGGTAAGACGATGCCTTTTTTTATCCCTTCACGCATATTCAAGATCGCCTGATCTACCCATGCCGGCAAATGAGAAACACGCTTCAAAAAGAGCTCATATTGGGCTGGCGTTTGTAGCGGTTGCGAGCTTTGTCCACCCGCAAAATTAGCCAGTGTCACAGGGATGCTGTCCATCTGATTGATCGGCATTAAGCGATCATTAAAACCTGCCATCGCTAACAGTGATTGCACTTCGTAATCGAGACAATCATAAGTCACCTGATCTGCCGCGCTGAGCGCAGCGCGAGGTATGCGTGCCAACTCTTGCGCTACTTTTTTCACCATCGCTAATTGACGGACTCTGACGGCTGGCACCAGCGTCATCGGCAATTGATCATCAAAACGGTTATCGCCATTGAAGGTTGCTGACAAGGGCTCAAAACCTGCTGCCTGATTGTAGTAATTTTCTGCAAGAGTATTAAGTTGCTTCCCTGCTTTATTAGCTATTGGACTAGTCGCCGTCGTTAAGTTTGTCGTTACTTGTGCCGCTACTTGATCGGCAAAGGCATCGGGACTCATCAATAACGAGGTACTCAAGAAAATACTAAGGACGCCAAGAGAAAGATAAAGACCAGCAACATTAGAAAAACCAGGCAGAGAAGCAAACTTACGCATGTAATTCATCCTAACAAAGGAAATAAAAATAAGAAGAAAGCTTAAATAAAAACAGCTAAAAAATAGCGGAGGAAAATAGACTATACAGTGGCGCAGTGGTGTCCGTCGCTACAAAATACTTATTCGCAGTTGACCATCCAAGGTACGCTAAACTGGTCTATCAGCATACCAAAGCGCGAAGCCCAAAATGTTTTATCTAAAGGCATGATGATTTTTTGTGCATCGATCGATAGCGCCGCAAACAGACGTTCAGCTTCACTTTCGTCATCGACGTTGATTGATAAATGAAAGCCTTTGATCCCCTCATAAGCCTGGTCCGATACCCAATCCGAACCCATCAAGGTTTGGCCATTCAATTCCATCCGCATATGCATGATCAGCTGGGCTGCTGACGGCGGACATTGATTTGCCATCGGCGATTCTCCAAAGCGATGGATCATCCCTATTTTGCCGCCCAAATGCTGTTCATAAAATTGGAAAGCGGCTTCACAATTGCCGTTAAAACTCAGGTAAGTATTGACTTGCATGATGGTCCCCTTGCGATGGATTCTGGTTTTTTTCGGATGGCTGCGATGCAAATGCAGCGTCTTTGAATCATACATCAGGCGCAGCTAGGAGTAGCTATTTGAAAGTAAGTTCCTTGTTAGCCAACGCCGTTGCAAAAACGGTGGCAAAAGTGGAGGCTAATAAATCGATATGCGACGTAGATGTTTGGCAATAATCTTCGACATTAACAGTGTAGCTTCTGAAATTTTTTGTAATAACTGCGGACAATAAGTGTGAAGAGTATTTAATCTTTAAATTATACTGGGGATAGGTATATTTTAATCGTCCATAAGATTGCTGGTCTATAAGCTATTTTTGATAAAAATAAAGGGGAGTATATTGAACCTAGAAACGGCAGTTGACCGCTCATCAGTGTAATTAAGTAGTTGATTCAATTGAATCATGTCAGTGTTTTCACCATCACCGTTTTGGTGAGAACGCTACGAATCTGATTGTGCATTTTTTCGGCTCCCCAGCGGCGTTGCTCCTCGTTGCAAGGTGAAGCTTGCGCCTCGTCTCGCCTTGCTGGGAAACCGAAAAAATGCACACTCAGACTCGTCCAACTGCCCTTTCTAGGTTGAATGAAGATACTTTGAGACTTGCATAAAACAAGTGTATCGACCAAAAAAATCCCCGACGTATCGGGGATTTTTTACGAGGTGACTCTTAAAGGGATGATCCTTTGTCGCCTCAGTCTTTCGCTTTAAGCTAAACAGACAATTAAATACTCAATCAAACACTTTATACCGCAGGCGCAGTCACAGCAGCCAGTTCTGCCAGCAAACGCGTTCTCAGCTTATTGTCTTGCGGCGCAACGCCGAAGCCAGAGAGTCGGTTGCCGGAATCGTAGAAACGGCTAATCGTCGTAGCCTCTTCTTGCTCGGTTTCCCAGCGTCCATTTGCAACTGCATGCGGTGCAGGTGGAATTAGTGCAACGGGATAGCTCGGAGTTTTGACGATCACTGGCGCTGGTTTCAGGTCGATGCTGGTCAACTCACCGGTCAGGCTGCGGGCAATCGCACGGGCAGCTGTCATGATCGGTGCAATATATGGCAATACTTGCTGTACCCCGTTGCCCACGCTGTACTGAGCACAATCGCCTAGTGCAAACACTTTGTCAGCGCTGGTCAATCCGTACACATCAATCAAAATCCCGCGATCGGTGTTGATATTGGAGGCGGTTGCCAGACGCAAGTCCGGGCGTAGTCCGACTGCGGATAAGACAATATCTGCCTGAATTTGCTTGCCATTTGCCAGACTAACTTGCAAGGCATCGCTCTCCTCCATATTAGTTACTAAGGCATCCACGCTACTGGCGGTAGTCCCTAGTTCTAAACGGATACCGCGTTGCAGCAATGCCGTTTGTAAACCTTCTGAAATTGCTTGCGGTGCTAGTGCTGCTAACGGCAACACATTGGGGTCAACCAGAGTGACGGCATGCCCCGCACTGGCCAAATCATCTGCAAATTCACAGCCGATTAAACCTGCACCCAAAATCACGACGCTGGCTTTCTCGCCTTTGCTGGTCATTTTGTCCCGCAATGCGGTGTAGTCAGTAATGTTGTTGACCGACAGCACTTGGTGGACGGCATTGCCCGCAATCGGCAAGCGGATTGCCTGAGCACCTAATGCGATGACGAGCTGACTGTACTCAAATTTACCAGCTTTGGTGACAACTGTTTTTGCTGCTGTATCGATATGATCGACCGTCATTTTAGTCAGCAAAGTGGCGCTGACTTGCGCCGCCATTTGTTCCGCACTCTGGCTGATCAAATCTCTAGCTTGCTTGTTTTGCGCAAACGCGTTGGACAGCATAGGTTTGGAATAAAAACCGCCATCATCGGCTGTGATGATTAGCAGAGGCGTTGTTTTGTCCAGCTTGCGGAATTCACGAGCCACGCTGTAGCCAGCTAAGCCGGTACCGATGATGACGATAGGATTCATCTTAGATCGCTACCATGTCGAAGTCAGCTTTGGCGACGCCACAATCCGGGCATTCCCAGTCGGCTGGGATGTCGTCCCAACGGGTGCCGGCAGCGATGCCATCTTCTGGCATGCCTACTGACTCATCATAGATAAAACCGCAAACAACGCATTGATATGTTTTCATACAATTCTCGATTCTTAAAAAGGTAAATAGATGACGTTATAGAGCAATATATAGATCACTACATAGATCACTATATAGATCAATATGGCGACAATAAAATTAAGCTTGGGCTGCTGCTAATACGGCGCGATAGTGATTGGCATGGCGTTCCTCTACCTTAGCCAATGCGGCGAAACGTTTTGCCGCAATCTCTAAAGTCCGCTTGAATTGTTCTGCGTGGACTTTGGATTCAGCGATTTGTTCGTCGTATTCCGCAACGGCAGCGTGATTGCCTTCTTCTATCGCTAAGTGGCGGAATTTTGGATACATCTCAGTATATTCATAGGTTTCGCCTTCGATGGCGATTTCTAATGATTTTTCTGGCGTCAATTGGTCTTTAGGGTACAGCAAATCAAGGTGACCAAATGCGTGCATGATCTCTTGCTCTGCAGTGGTTTCAAATGCAAGCGCGATATCTTCTGCACCAGCAGCGCGTGCTAGTTTAGCGAAATAGCGATATTTAATATGGGCCATCGACTCGCCTGCAAATGCGGCTTCGAGGTTTTGGATTGTGACTGATGGGTTGGCTACATTACTCATTTGGCTCTCCTGGATGAAAATCGATACTACGAATTTAAACTGCGATGGATGTTGCTTCGGCTGTTTCTTCCGATGTCTATTTGGATATTTCTGCGATCAAGGCTGGTTTGCTTTTGATTGCTATCAATCTGAAACGAATGATAGAAAATATTAATCAATTTGGGAAATTGATTGTTCCTTTCTATTTGATAGTTAATTGCTATAGTGTTTTGGGTTTACTTTTATTTTAGCTATGATTTGAATGAAATCCAGGATTGAGCCTAGCTTTAAATCCAGCTTGAAATTCAACTGACTTCCCTAGATTTTTACTAGCTCAGCATAAAAAAACGTATTAAGTTATGCGTAAAAGTCATGAGAGTCGTACAAATACGTATAAAGTTAGAGTATTCCCTCTGCTAAAATCACAGACCAACCGACAGATTGCAGTAAATAAACAATAAGAGAGGCAACAAAGCATGGATTCGTCAGTAGATCAAAAAGAACTAATGCGTCAACAATTGCGCCAGGCTGCGCTGGAATACCATGAGTTTCCAACCCCGGGCAAAATCAGCGTTACTCCCACTAAACAATTGACAAATCAGCGCGATCTGGCGTTGGCCTACTCTCCAGGTGTCGCCTCGCCCTGTGAAGAAATCGTCGCTGACCCAGCCAATGCCTTTAAATACACGGCCCGCGGTAATCTGGTTGGCGTGATCACAAACGGTACTGCCGTCTTGGGTTTAGGCAATATTGGCCCGCTGGCATCCAAGCCAGTGATGGAAGGTAAGGGCGTTCTGTTCAAAAAATTTGCCGGTATTGATGTCTTCGATATCGAAATCAATGAGCTTGATCCTGACAAATTAGTCGATATCATCGCCTCGCTGGAGCCGACCTTCGGCGGTATTAATCTAGAAGATATCAAAGCGCCGGAATGTTTTTACATCGAGCGTAAACTGCGTGACCGCATGAAGATTCCGGTCTTCCATGATGATCAGCATGGCACCGCGATCATCGTCGGCGCCGCGATTTTAAATGGCCTGAAAGTCGTCGGTAAAGATATCAAAAACTGCAAACTAGTCGTTTCTGGCGCAGGTGCTGCAGCACTGGCTTGTCTGGATCTGATCGTTGATCTTGGCTTCCCGTTAGAAAATATTTTTGTCACGGATCTGGCTGGCGTCGTCTATAAAGGCCGTGCCGAATTGATGGACCCGGACAAAGAACGCTTCGCGCAAGAAACCAGCGCCCGCAGTTTGAAAGAAGTGATTCCTGGCGCAGATATTTTCCTCGGTTTGTCTGCTGCTGGTGTACTCAAGCAAGACATGGTCAAAGCATTGGCGGACAGACCGCTGATTTTTGCTCTGGCAAATCCGACGCCAGAGATTTTGCCTGAGGAAGTGAAAGCCGTCCGTGATGACGCCATTATGGCAACTGGGCGTTCTGATTTCCCCAATCAAGTTAACAATGTATTGTGCTTCCCATACATCTTCCGCGGTGCCTTAGATTGCGGCGCAACGACGATTACGCGTGAGATGGAAATCGCGGTCGTTCATGCGATTGCAGAGCTGGCGCAGGCAGAGCAATCTGACGTCGTCGCTTCCGCTTACGGCATCAGCAATTTATCGTTTGGCCCAGAGTATCTGATCCCTAAACCGTTTGACCCGCGCTTGATGATCAAGATCGCACCTGCGGTTGCCAAGGCGGCAGAAGAGTCCGGCGTGGCAGCGCGTCCGATCAAAGACATGCAGGCTTATGCCGACAAGTTGCAGCAGTTTGTGTATCACAGCGGTACCTTTATGAAGCCGCTATTCCAGGTGGCGAAAAAAGCACTGGACGAGCGCAAACGTATTGTCTATGCCGAAGGCGAAGAAGAGCGTGTACTGCGCGCGGTGCAAGTGATTGTGGATGAAAAACTCGCTAAGCCGATTTTGGTCGGTCGCCCGAATATCCTGGATCAGCGCATCGAAAAATTTGGTCTGCGTTTAAAAGCCGGTGTCGATTTTGAAGTCATCAATCCTGAATTTGATCCACGTTACCGCGACTACTGGCAGTCGTATCATGAGATTACTTGTCGCAAAGGCGTGACCGAGCAATATGCCAAGTTAGAAATGCGTCGTCGCCACAGCTTGATCGGCGCGATGATGATCCATAAGGGCGATGCCGATGGCATGATTTGCGGCACATTTGGCACCACTAATTTACATCTGAAATACATCAACGAGGTATTAGGCAAACGGGAAGGCGTCAAAGTAAATGCGGCGATGAACTGCCTGATTTTGCCAGACCGTCAGGTGGTTTTGGTGGATACGCATGTGAATGAAAATCCAACCGCAGAGCAAATCGCAGAGATCACTATTCTGGCGGCAGAAGAAATGCGTCGTTTTGGATTATTACCAAAAGCCGCTCTGTTATCGCATTCTAATTTTGGTTCTAGCAATAGCGAGTCCGCACAAAAAATGCGGGCTGCATTAGCGATCATTCAGCGTGATGCCCCTGATCTGGAAATCGATGGCGAGATGCATGGCGATACCGCGCTGGACTCAACCTATCGTAAAAAAATGATGCCAAATACGACCCTCCGTGGTGATGCTAATTTGCTGGTGATGCCAAATATTGATGCAGCCAATATTTCTTATAACTTGCTCAAAACTACCGCTGGTAACAACATTGCGATCGGTCCTATTTTGTTGGGTTGCGCTAGGCCAGTCCATATTCTGACGCCATCAGCGACGGTACGCCGTATCGTGAATATGACAGCCTTGTGTGTGGTGGATGCGGTAGCGCAGCGTTGATCATAGCGCCTCAGTTGGGAGCTGGTAGGGGCATATTTCGCAGATACCTGACAGCAGATAAAAAACGGATCTCGATGATAGCGAGATCCGTTTTTATTTGTATTCCTCAGATTTTTATGGTCGTTGATTAAATATACTGTAATGGAGTATATTTAAATTGTCCAGAGAATATATGCACAATCGAGTATAGTTTAGTAGATTGATTGGGGAGTATATTAAATGTAATCTCAATTTCTTCGCAATCGACCAACGGCATTCGTCAATGCAGACTCGCTTTAGTGACCTAGCAGCGCCAGTTGATGATGGTCGCTCAATTTAAATTGTCTGACGACGCCGGCCAAGCTCTCTGCCTGATCCTGTAATGATTGTGCGGCGGCAGCAGCTTGCTCTACTAAGGCGGCATTTTGCTGGGTTGCCTCGTCCATTTGGGTAATCGCATTGTTGACTTGCTCAATACCTGAGCTCTGTTCTTTACCGGCCAAGGTGATTTCTCCGACGATAGTGACAACCCGTTTGACGCTGGCCACAATCTCGACCATCGTCGCACCAGCTTTTTCCACCAGTTTGCTGCCATTATCAATTTTTTCTACCGAGTCATCGATCAGTGTTTTGATCTCTTTTGCTGCGCCAGCACTCCTTTGTGCCAGATTGCGTACCTCGGATGCAACGACGGCAAAGCCTCTACCTTGTTCACCGGCACGGGCGGCTTCAACCGCTGCGTTCAGCGCCAGAATATTAGTTTGAAAAGCGATACTATCGATGACGCTGATAATGTCGACGATCTTTTTAGATGATTCATTAATAGACCCCATACGCTCAACTACCTGATCTACAACTATACCGCCTTGCGTAGCGATATCGGATGCCGATACGGCGAGCTGGTTAGCCTGGCGGGCACTTTCAGCATTGTGCCGCACGGTCGCTGTTAGTTCCTCAATAGCGGATGCGGTTTCTTCAAGCGAACCTGCTTGTTGTTCTGTGCGATTGGATAAGTCTAAATTACCGGTAGCAATTTCAGCGGAGGCCTCGGCGATGGTCTCGGTACCTGCTCTGACCTGGCTCACAATTTTGAGTAAATTATCGTTCATCGCTTGCAAGGCCCTGAGTAATTGACCTGTCTCGTCACTCGCTTCTCCGTCAATATGCGAGGTCAAATCTCCTGAGGCAATGGTCTCTGCTATCTTTACCGCTTGTTTTAATGGCTGTGTAATGCTGACTGCAAGACGCCATGCCAGTAGCCATCCCAGCCCAAACAATACAAAGCCAAAAACGATTAATAAGGTTCGGCTTTGCTCATTTGTCTTCTGTATACTTGCTGACATTTGATTAATCGTCGCACGTTGCAGATCGAGTAATTGCTGTAGTTGATCGAGATAGCCTTTTGCCGATGCCGAATAAGTCGTATCGAAAATTTTATTCACCTCGTCCACATTGCCATCCAGTTTTGCTTTTGAAATCGCATCTCTGGCAACGATATAGGCTTTTCTTGTTGTTCCTAGCTGCTCGAATAGTTTGCGCTCCTCATCTGTGGTCAGCAAACCTTCGATCGTTTTTTGCAGTTCCGAGGATTGTTTGCTGGAGGCGACAGAATCACTGGCAAAAAAGGTGCTTAAACTGGCGTCAGAACTTTTTGCGACAGCGGTCGTACGCCGGACCCCAGACTGAATTACACGGTACCAGTCTGAGACTAAGCGCTCCTTCATCAATGGCGTTTTTAAAATATCTTCTGTTGTCGTTGCTACCTTCGATAACTGCCATATGCTGACACCTAACAATGCGACCATTGATAGTAAGATCAAGGCAAAACCCAGAGCAAGGCGTTGACCGATTTTCATGTTAGTGAAAAAATTCATTTCTTTTCCTATCAAGATAGTGGAGTAACGACGTTGGATAGCGAATTGAAGTAACGGAGAACGAATGCCAAATGGAGCAGGCATACGATGCTGTTGTCTCGTTTCTGACGCTCACAGTGAATGCAGAAATATCCTTAATCATGATCAAGATCACAGACATTGAGATTAAGGTTGTTGTAATTGCAGAATAATCTTATGCCTAACAAGTCGTTGAAAGCAATTTTTGTTTCGTCAATATTTGTAGCGTCAGCGCAACGTTTGACATGTGCTGGTCGTATTGCGAGTTTTTAAATAAACACGCGGTGTATAGACACGGCGCCCAACTTTTGAAAGATAAAGTTTATTGCTGCACTGGCTTTAGCAACAGTTTGTAAAGCCTGGCGCAATGGTTGCTCCACCGCTCGAATTGTTGAGATTGAATTAGATATCTGACCTGACTCAATATGCACGGGTTTATCTCTTATTTTATTTATACTCCCTCTATGTATAAAATTATCGTCCATATATTAATTGGGAAATAAGTAGATTTTAAAGAAATAAGTGGGGAGTATGTGTGGTTTCCCTTGTGCAGTATGAACGCAAAATTGTCCCGGCAAGACGCGGCAAGGCTGTTATGGCAGTTTTGCTTAAATCTTATTTCAGTAATGACGTAGCTCTTAAAACGCTGACTTATTGTTTGATCGGCACGCGCCCGGTCGCAACGACGCTGGAGGCACGTTCGCAATGTCCCGGTTGATCATCAAAAAACATATGCGGTTTAAATGCGGCGAGTACCGCTGATTTATGCACCCCGCCCATGAAGAAGGTTTCGTCAATGGCGATGTTCCAGGCGCGCAGGGTGCGGATGACGCGTTCGTGGGCCGGTGATGAGCGTGCTGTTACCAGTGCTGTGCGCAAGGGGAAGGCTCTGCCATCGGGACTTTTAAAATTGTTTTGCAAGTAAGAGAGGGCGACCAGCAAGCGGGCAAACGGACCTTCTGGTAAGGGTTTACTGGCATTGTCGCGCTCGTGTTGTTCAAACGCTTCGATGCCTTGTTCCTGAAAAATCCGTTCAGATTCGTCCGAGAAAATCACGGCATCGCCATCGAAGGCAATGCGGATTTGCTCCAGCTCTTGTTGCGGGTTATCCGGCATCCGGTACAGCAATGCTGCGGCAACCCCAGAATTAATCGCTGCCTGCACATCATCCTCATGCAGGGACAAAAACAAGCTGAGATTAAATGCCTGCAAGTACGGCGATAAGGATGCGCCGCCGACCAGAGCCGCACGCGAAATATCCAAACCATAATGTTTGATCGAGTTAAAAATCCGCAATGAGGTTTCTGAGGAATTGCGCGACATGATGACGACTTCGACCAAGCGATGATCAGGCGTAAGGGTGTTTAAATGCAGCAGCGCTTTGACCAGTGCAAAACCAGCACCGGGCTTGAGGATGGTGTTTTCATGCGCGAGCTGGTGCTGGCAATAAACCGCCAATCCTTCGTTTTGAAAAATCGTCTCTTCCGTTTCCAGATCAAACAGCGCGCGGGATGAGATGCCAATGACTAACAAGTTGTCGAGAGAAAAAGCCATGTTGTGTTGAGTTGGATAATAGAGAATTGAAATTAAAAAAACTGAAGATAAATTAAGAAAAATTCATCTACCCGGCGACAATTAGTCCAGCCCGATACGACTATCAAACTGCTCCAGTACCTCTAACTCAACTAACTTAAGCATGTTGATATTGGTACTCTCTAAAACGACCAGGGGCGCAACGCCCTCTGCCAGTGCTTCTAGCCAGCGGTTGGCACATAGGCACCATTGATCACCCGGTTGCAAGCCAGGGAAATTCCATTCCAACCGCGGCGTACTTAAATCATTTCCACGACTTTTACTAAACGCTAAAAACGTTGCCGTCATCACAGCACAGACAATATGTGTGCCGACATCTTCCTGATTGGTCTTGCAACAGCCATCGCGGAAAAAACCCGTTAGCGGATCAAACGAGCAGGGGACTAGCGGTTGTCCGAAGACATTTAAAGCGGGTACGGTGGAAGAAGTGGAGTTTGCCATATCAGTCAGTTACTTTCGTTTGGGTGCGTTTTTTTGCCCACGATAACATTGCCGGCCCGAATAAACGAGAGATGGTATGACGGTATTTTGCAAAAAAACGATAAGAGAGAACGAGTATATGGCGCAACCAGGAGCGTGTGTAAATCCATGCCAGTAGTTTTAAGTCCGTACGTTGGTAGGCTGCCTCAAATACGTCCACACCGATGAGTGTCACAGTGTCTTTGCCATCGCCTTCCAGCCGCCCATGTATCTGCTCCATCGCTTGCTCGCAACTAATCTGGTAGCGATCAGACTGATAATGCTGATCAGCGATATCGACAAACCGGAGCAAGTCGCGTTGATTTTTAGACCGTAGCAGCACAATCTCCGCAAGGCATAAAGGGCATGCGCCATCATAAAAAATAGTCAGTGTTTGCACGTCGAATTCCTGTTGCGATTACTTTGGAAGGGAACAGCATAGCGCAAGACTGGTATTGAGGTTATTTGCGGATTTAGTTCGTAGAGTTAGTGCTGATCAGATACTATTTTGGCTGACATTACATAACCATTTTTTTGGATCTAGTGTTTTGAAATTAGATTTTCCAGCCTAATTGATATCTGATTCGACTTAATATCGCCTAAAACCCCTATTTGACATAAAGATAGGCAAAGCGCACGCTAGGCATATTATTTTTTGGAGATACATCATGCCGCAATATCGTTCACGTACCACAACTCATGGCCGCAACATGGCTGGCGCCCGCGCACTGTGGCGCGCTACTGGCATGAAGGACGGCGATTTCGATAAACCTATCATCGCCGTGGTGAATTCTTTCACGCAGTTTGTGCCGGGTCATGTGCATTTAAAAGACCTGGGCCAACTGGTCGCGCGTGAGATCGAGGCGGCGGGTGGCGTGGCTAAAGAATTCAACACGATTGCAGTGGACGATGGTATCGCAATGGGCCACGGCGGGATGCTGTATTCGCTGCCATCGCGTGATCTGATCGCGGATTCTGTCGAGTACATGGTGAACGCGCATTGCGCCGATGCAATGGTCTGTATTTCCAATTGCGACAAAATCACACCCGGTATGTTGATGGCGGCGATGCGGGTCAATATTCCGGTGGTGTTTGTCTCCGGTGGCCCGATGGAAGCCGGTAAGGTGATCAAAGTCGTTAACGGGACACAAAAAATCATCAAGCTTGATCTGGTCGATGCCATGATCAAAGCGGGCGACAGTAGCGTGAGTGATGCCGATGTGGCTGAGATTGAGCGTTCTGCTTGTCCAACCTGTGGTTCTTGCTCCGGCATGTTCACCGCCAATTCGATGAACTGTCTGACTGAGGCCTTGGGTTTGGCTTTGCCTGGTAATGGCACGATCCTCGCCACCCACTCTGATCGCAAAGAATTATTCTTGCGTGCAGGTCGTCTGATTGTCGATATTGCCAAACGCTATTACGAGCAAGATGACGCTTCTGTACTGCCACGCAATATCGCTACCAAAGCCGCGTTTGAAAACGCGATGGCACTCGATGTATCGATGGGTGGTTCGACTAATACAGTATTGCATTTGCTGGCTGCTGCACATGAGGCCGGTGTTGAATTTAGTATGGCAGACATCGACCGTATCTCACGCAAAGTTCCGTGTCTGTGCAAAGTCGCACCGATGACGGATAAGTACCATATCGAAGATGTGCATCGTGCCGGTGGCATTATCAGTATCCTCGGTGAACTGGCGCGTGGCGGTTTGCTCGATACCAGCTTGCCGACCATCCACAGCAAAACCATGGGCGACGCGATTGCCAATAACGACATCATTTGTACTCAAGATCCGGCGGTGCACCAGTTGTTCCGTGCGGCTCCCGGTGGCGTGCCGACACAAACAGCTTTCTCGCAATCTGAACGCTTTGCATCGGTAGATATGGATCGCAGCACAGGCTGTATTCGCGATAAAGCCCATGCGTATTCGCAAGATGGCGGCCTCGCTGTTTTGTACGGCAATCTGGCTGAAAAAGGTTGTATCGTAAAGACCGCAGGCGTGGATGAAAGTATCCTCAAGTTCAGCGGCAAAGCGCGCGTGTTTGAGAGCCAGGACGCGGCAGTGGACGCCATCACGGGCGACACCGTGCATGAAGGAGATGTCGTCATCATCCGTTACGAGGGTCCAAAAGGCGGCCCAGGCATGCAAGAGATGCTGTACCCGACGTCGTACATCAAATCAAAAGGTCTGGGCAAGGTCTGCGCCTTGTTTACCGACGGACGTTTTTCCGGCGGCTCCTCAGGTCTGGTAATCGGCCACGCCTCGCCAGAAGCAGCAGAAGGTGGTGCGATAGGTTTGGTGGAAGAGGGCGATATGATCGACATCGATATTCCACAGCGCAGCATCAATTTACGCATCAGCGATGCGACATTGGCCGCACGTCGCGCCGCGATGGAAGCCAAAGGCGATGCAGCATGGTTGCCAGTCAATCGTGATCGCTATGTCTCGCAAGCATTACAAGCTTATGCAGCACTCACGACCTCAGCAGATCGCGGCGCTGTGCGTGATTTGTCGCAATTGAAGAAATAGATTTTTGAGGAACGCAACGGTCGTTGTCTGTAAATAATCAGTATTGGTTATGGTTTGAACTGAGAACGACTGTCTTATTGAATCGAGTTTTTTCTCGGCGAACGCAACGAGAAGTCTAAGGCATAAGATTGTGTTTGCATTAGCTACTCATGTCCTGCGTGCCACGTCTGACTTCAACGAATGATGAAATCAAAGTGTGAAGGAAAATGGTGGTTTGTGGCCGCCATTACATCATTGGCCGCACTCGTTATCTTATATTTGATGAAAATCGCGAAAATCACAAAATCTTTCAAGCTTGCGCAAGGATGGCATTACCTATTCAGTTTCACTGGACTACAGCGCGGCTTTTCGTTTGGTGCGTGGATTGTAATTCTTTGCTTGTCACCGTCGGGTGAACTCTTGAAAGGCAAGACTTAATCACCTTTGATCGTGACGGAAGTTTGAGCTGATTTTCTGGTCTCGGCACATTCTGCTCAGTAGCGATCGTCGAACCTACATCTTGTTGTGACTGAAAGGAAGCGGTTGCCGCTCGAAAATGTGCGGCTTTAACGCAGCGCTGACGGAGTCGCCGTCACGTATGAAAATAAAATCTGATTCGCGACTCCCTGTCGAGAGTCAAGTTATGCATTTTTTCCATATTTTTTAAAATACAAATTGCAGACATCGAGCAGCTCGTCGAATCCGATTGTTAATGAGTTCGATGTAATTGCGATGGGGCTACCGCACAACTTGAAGTTCATCCTGTTGAGCGTCCGTTGCAAGGGACCACCTACCTCAATATACCGCTCTGGGTTGGTTATTTTGACGATAAGCGTTTTTTGCTTTTGCACCTCAAATATGTCAAATCCTACGATCTCTGACCATGGAATGAGTCCCGCTGAAACACCGCTTGAATTATCGAATATTCCGGCAGCACTCAAAATAAGCCCGGGCTTTTTGTCGAAGATTTTTTTGACTCCGAACAATCCACAAAGACCAAAGAACGCAATCGATATCACTCCAATTAAATGAACAAGTATGGGACTATTGAAGCGCCGATGAAATTCAATTTCGGCTGAATCTAATTGGACCATCCACAGACCACCGACCACAAACGCGCACGCACATGCAATTAGCAGAAGCATTTTGGTCTTACTAAGTTCTATTATTTTTTCATCAGTGTTACTCATGTGGCTCCTAGTAGTCATAACGCTGGATTGAAAGGCGCGCGCACCGATCAATGAATTTACAGAAACCGCTGATTCGCGCGTCATTTTCGTATGTCATGTTAGCCCATAGTCGTTTTCAAGTACTGCAGCAAGTTTCGCTTCGCTGAGACCGCTCCTTAACCAAAAATCCAAAAACGAAGCAAGGTTATCGTACATATCGAGAGACTCGGGCGGGTACAACACGTGAATTGCGGTACGAGTACGCAGTACGTCAGTGTCACTAGACATGTCGCGACCACAGATCGAATTCCACAAACGAACTCGCTCACTTTCTAATTCGGTTTCTGATGCAACTCCGGTCGAAAACCGATTTGCGACCGCAGCCGCATCGCGAGCTTGCTGAGGCAAATCCGCGGTCACCCGATAGAGCGCGTCGATCATGAACTTCTGGGCAAGATCCACTTCGCTCGGATCGTCCAGATCAGCAACTGAAGTAATTAGTTCGAGGTATTCGTCGGCATTCTTCATAGGCTAACGTTGAGATGCCGGGATCGCCGACACCGAATACTTAAGTGATAGAACAGCCTTTGTCGGCGATTCCCTGTCCATCGTCATGTTAGCTCTGAACACTTTTCAAACGAAGAAAGTGTTTCATAAAGGAGCAAGTAAGTTCAAATACAAATTCGATCTCAGCCATGATCACGGCGTCGTCGTGTTTGACATAAGTATTCTGATACTTGGTGTAATAGTCGACAAGTCTTTCAAACATATTCGCCAATTGCAGCGATCCTCCCCGATCTTTAACATATTGACCTAGAAGAGAGATTTGGTTTTCAAGCGATTTTTGGTTATTAAATAACCGCCGAACCAATATTTCGAGTGCCAAACGTAAATCATCAAGAGTATTGCGCCTAAAGACACCATGGTCGTGTTTCTGAAGCGCCTCATCGAATAGCTTTTTGACCTCAGGGTGATCGGAAAGCCAGTGCTGGGTTTCGATTACTAGAGTTCTGTGGATTGAATTACTATTATCTTGATCGGCGAATTCATTGTACTCAGAGAATAGCTTTACTTTGAGTGTCACAAGTGAAGCGATAGTCCCATCAGGATTCAGGCGATCACATAGTTCGCGAATGATTTGATATTGCTGCTTTGGAGCGAAGCAAAGCAAATTATCTAAGAGGGCTGTTCGTTTATTAGGCGATTCAAAAGGATACCGCGCATGCGGAATATCAATCCCAAAATCAGCGGCATAAGCGGAAGTAATTTCAACTAGTTTCGAACCAGTGAGGCCGCTGCTCGTCATTTCAGTGGCAGCAAAGGAAATAAAAGCGGTTGGAATACGGTCACGCATAGAGATTGCCTTGAGAGCTAACGCTGAGGTGTCGGGATCGCCGCCACCATAAAATTAATAAAGAGAGAAATCGTCATTGGTGATTCCCCCGGCAAACGTCCTGTTATGCGGTTAGCCCAATGCATACTGAGTTCTTTCAGGCCATTGACCATTTGAACGAAATTCCTTGAGCACCTTTGAGGCTGCCTTATTAAATCTACTTCCAGATTCGTCACCGGCCATTGGAAAGAGAAGTTCCACGTCCAGCGTTCCCTTGTCAAAGCGAAAGAGGCCACGGCATTCCCTCGCAAACATGTGGCGACTTTCATAGCGTGGATCTTTGCACCATAAGTCGGCGACAAAGAAATAGTCGATGCAGCCAGACGTCTCCTTGTCTTTAAGTATCCCGATGGACTGTCCATCGACCCGCATATCTCCAGCTAGCTTCATATCTTGCCGCATAACGTTGAGTTGTGCGGCGCGCGCACGAATTTATGAATTGAAAAAAACGCTAATTTGCGCGTCCGTTACGAATACCATGTTAGCCATATAATTAAGCATTCTCACCAAAGATGCGAGTGTAATTAGAAAATTCTGTGCCGACCAACTCCTTTTCAATCACTACTTTGGCCACTTCGAAATCGACTACAAAATTACAAATTTCCATAGATCCACTTCCAATACTTCCTCCATCGCATGCCCCTAGTCCCGTCCATCCAAGCGTTTCATTTATAAGTGCTTCGAGACGGTGCCTTTTCTCAATGTCTTCTTGAGTCCCCATACCGTCAACCAAGTATTCAATGAGAAGCGTTGCATGTTCTTCCTGCTCAATCGGACGAAATCCATTTGCGATAAGGCCATCAACTTCTTTTTGAATAATCGTCTCAGCCTTCTTGAAGAAAGAGGACTTGATCGTTTTTGATTCACCTCGCGTGCCGAGTTCTCCCCAATGGACCGCGTGAAATCCATTTCCAGTACTCCAAGTTTCCCAGTATTCTTTTCTGGCATCGGAAAATTTATATAGTTTCAGCATATCTATCTAGATGGCTAACGTCTGAATTAAGGGGCGCGCTTTAGCGCGTCCCGCTTGAATGATGGGTTAGGCATTTGTACCCTCGCCACGGAGATTGTACCAATGGCGCGCAGACTTAAGACCTTGTTGAGCGCAGGATTCACAGATGGGAGCACCGTGCGCAACATCGAAAGTTGGACTCTTTCCGCAATAATTGCAGTGTACTTTGCTAAGGTCCTGATTAGCGGCAAACTGAGCCACTATATAGGCGAGGCAGTTTTCGCAGACGTAACCATCTAAGCCATGGGATGTTGGGCCGCCGCAGTTGGTGAGCCGCAACGAACAATGCCGTTGTACGGATTCTTCAAATGTGAGTATGTGCCGCTTCATAGCTGCCTAACGCAACGGTGAGCGGATGGCCGCCCACACAATTAATATATACTGAATCGAATTTCGGCCAGTCCGATCGACCATCCTGTTAAGCGTCATGCGGCCAACCTTCCTCATTCCGTTCAAGAACTGTACCAGTCGCTAGGAATCCTCCATCCCATAGCTCGAACTTTACTCCAGGCTTGACAACACGGCTAAATAGTTCAGGTGCAAGTACGACGCAACGAACACACGCTAAATCACCAGCTTTGAACGTTCCGGGTGACTCAATCCACATCCCTACGGTGTTGAGGCCTTCAACTCCATCCATTGCCATTGGGACTCGTCGATGAAGAGATTCGTCAAATAAAAACCAATGACGCCGTTCCGGTCCATGTTCCCGGAAATGAAATTTCAACTCGGCTGTGAATTGGGGCTTCGGAAGCATATGATTTGACGATTAACTTCAAATAGAGTGAAAAAAATTCCGCCTAACCTGGTGGCCTGTCCGCCTATCCTGGCGAGACAGTTCCTTCGAAACTGTTGCTCTGTAATGCTTTCAGCAATATGCTGTAATTTTTATCAGTACTAAATAACCAGGAAAAGCAGACAGCTTTCATGGACGCCGCGCATTTCACTTTTGAAGCAATTTCCCAACAAGCGAAGTTGTTCAATTGTCTTGAAAATTGCCTGCGTGACAAGTGCGATAGATTACGCACGACTTGAGGCTATGTCTAGTGGATTCGAAGGGTGGTCCGCTTTCATCCCTATTCGGACGCTCAAGAAAATCGTTTGATTAGCGCCTTCGAGCACGAAGCAGCCGATCACCAGACAAAGCCCGTCAGACCCAATGTGGACCACTACAAATAGTCGACGAACAAATACCAAATAAAAAAGAGCCTCAAGCTGAGTCTGAGACTCTCTTTTTGACTACATTTGTGGCAGCACGATTACATGAATTCAATCAATGACAGCCACCGTGATGTGTACCCAGATAAGCCGGTGCACCACCATCGGCTCTTGCTAGACTCTGCAATATCCCACAATCACTATTCGCTTGTACGTGCTGACATAGTCTGCGTAGCTCACTTAGCTGCGTTTGCAAATTGCTGAGTTCAGCGATTCTGTGTGCTACATGATGGATATGTTCATCCAGCAGCGTATTCACTTCTGCACAATTTTCTTGTGGCGCGTCGCGGAACTTTAGCAAGCGACGTATCTCTTCTAGCGTCATATCCAGCGAGCGGCAGTTGCGGATAAATTGCAGTCGCTCTACGTGTCCATCGTCATACAGCCTGAAATTGCCATCCGAGCGTGCTGGCGGTGGTAACAATTTTTCTTTCTCGTAATAGCGCACGGTCTCTACCAGACAACCTGTGCGTTTCGCCAGTTCACCGATTTTTAAACCACCGCTGGATGCAGGGTTCTGATCTCTATTCATTAGATCCTTCGCCATAAAATGCCTTTATTTCCAGATTACGCTTGACTCTATACCTACTACAGGGTCTCTAATGTGCAATATACGCTTTTTTAGGATACAACATGCCGCACGACCATCATCCGCATCGCCATTCATCCGATAAGGAAATTGATCATGAACCTGCTCATCAGGCCCATCCTGACGATCAGCATCAACATGGGCATAGCTGTAGCCACGATCATTCGCATGCGCCTGACGCTGCATCAGGCAATCACAAGCCGGATATGGACTTAGTCGCTGGTAAGACGGAGTTGATCGCTGCAGCTGGCAGCGTGAAATCCTTATTCTCCATTGAAAATATGGATTGCCCGACTGAGGAGGCATTGATACGCAATAAGTTTGCGAACATGGAAGGTATCAGCAAACTGCACTTCAACTTGATGCAACGTAAGTTGACGGTGATTCATCTGGCAGATCAACTGACTCAGGTGCAATCTGCATTGAAGGCAATTGGGATGGATGCGGTGTTGGTGAGCGAAGACGCATCTGTCAACCGCGATACGAAGCAAACATCTAATAATCAATCTGGCTCTGTTCGTAAAAAATGGATGCTGATTGGCGTCGCTGGACTAGCTGCGGTCATCGCAGAAGTGATTGCTTTTATCAGTGGGTCTGAGAATAGTTGGCCAGTGATTGTGTTGTCCTTATTTGCGATTAGTTTAAGCGGTTTAGGGACATACAAAAAAGGTTGGATTGCTTTAAAAAATGCGAATCTCAACATCAATGCCTTGATGTCCATCGCGGTGACGGGCGCTGTCATTCTGCAGCAATGGCCGGAGGCGGCGATGGTGATGGTCTTATTTACCCTGGCGGAAATGATCGAAGCTCTATCGCTAGATCGTGCCCGCAACGCAATCCGTGGCTTGATGGCGATGACGCCTGAACAGGCGACGGTATTGCAAGTCGATGGCAAATGGGAAGTCATCGCGGCGGCGGGTGTGCAGCTTGGTGCCAGCATTCGGGTTGCACCTGGTGAGCGGATACCGCTGGACGGTCTGATTAGCAAAGGACAATCAACCATCAACCAGGCACCCATCACAGGCGAGAGCATGCCGGTTGAAAAAGCGCCCGGCGATAAAGTGTTTGCCGGGACGATTAATCAGACAGGTTCTTTTGACTACACGGTGACGGCATTACAAAATGATTCCACCATGTCGCGCATTATTCACGCGGTGGAAGAGGCGCAAGCTAGTAAAGCGCCGACTCAAGGTTTTGTGGATCGTTTTGCGAAGATCTATACGCCTTGTGTATTTTTGATCGCACTGGCCATCGCCATTGTTCCGCCATTGGCAATGGGTTTGCCATGGATGATTTGGTTTTATAAAGCACTGGTCTTACTGGTGATTGCATGTCCTTGCGCGTTGGTAGTTTCTACCCCTGTTACCGTGGTCAGCGGATTGTCGGCTGCTGCCAAGGCCGGTATCTTGATCAAAGGTGGGCGTTATCTGGAGGAGGGGCGTTATCTCAAGTCAATTGCGCTGGATAAAACGGGTACGATCACACAGGGCAAACCGCAAGTCACCGATGTGGTGATGTTGTCCGGTACGGAGCAAGATGGCTTGCGCCTTGCCGCCCAGTTAGCTGCGCGCTCTGATCATCCGATGTCGCTTGCGATCCATTTATTTAGCCAAGAAAAAAACGTTAATGTATCGGTTGATGCAGTGACTGATTTTGAAGCGCTGACCGGACGTGGCATCAAAGGCCAAATCGCTGCTCAATATCATTACCTGGGTAATCATCGCCTGATCGAGGAGTTAGGTATCTGCAATCCGGTGATCGAGGCTGCGCTAAATCGCCTGGAGGCGGAAGGCAAAAGCGTCGTCATCTTAAGTAACGACAATCACGCTATCGCACTGTTCGCCGTCGCTGATGCAGTGCGTGACACCAGCCGTGCTGCGATTGCGGAATTACATCAGTTAGGAATCCGCACCGTGATGCTGACTGGCGATAACACATTGACCGCTAAGTCAATCGCACGCCAGACCGGTATCGATGATGCACGCGGCAATTTGCTGCCAGAAGACAAACTAGCAGCGATCAAACAAGAGATCGCCGATTATCGTACTGTCGGTATGGTGGGTGATGGTATTAACGATGCTCCGGCATTGGCGCAAGCCACTATTGGCTTCGCTATGGGCGCTGCCGGAAGTGACACTGCCTTAGAAACTGCCGATGTCGCTTTGATGGATGATGACCTCAGAAAAATTCCTCAATTTATCCGTCTGAGTCGCCGGACTTCTGCCATTCTCAAACAAAATATCGCGATTGCGCTGGGCATTAAAATCGTATTTTTTATAATGGCGATGATGGGAATGGCAACGCTATGGATGGCTGTATTTGCCGATATGGGGGCGAGTTTGATTGTGGTATTTAATGGACTGCGCTTGTTAAAAGCAGTGCGATCAGAGTCAATCTAGGGCGCTGATTTATATCGCTATTAACCTTGCGCACATATATACGCACATACATTCGCACATATGATGAGCATAAGCTGACTACGTTGTGAACCTGATTTTAAGTGCCGCGTACGTTGCCTTAAATTGTCATCAGTAAGCTTAATACGTATAAGCTAAAGAATAATACTCGTAGTAAGTATATTTTGATTGTCCATAATATCATTGGTCAAAAGGCTGATTATATGAAAAATTATGGGGAGTATATGTAATTTTTGTTTTCGTTAGCTTATTATAAAGATGGCTGCGCTTGGTTAATTTGCGCAGCCATCATCAAATTACGGCAAGCTTCAGGTCATGCTACCGCTCATGCTTTTCTTTTTCAGCCCGTTCTCTTTCTTCTTTTATTTGTTCCTTTGATTTTTCTTTTCCGGCATGCTGGTGGGCGTCTTGTTCCTGCCGCATTCTTTCCCTCTTCTGCGCATCGTCTTTATATTTTTGATCCTGTTTGCTTGGTGCAGGATAAGGATTTGCATCTTTAGATTTAGCTTGCTCCATCGCATTTTTGTCACGTGGTGGATTTGGCTGCTGCGCTGTTGGCTGTCCTTTGGATTGCGCTGGTGCTTGATTTTGCTGCATTGGTTGCGGCGTGTTATTCACCGCTGCATTTGGGCTTAAGTTTGGGCTTAAATTCGGACCTAAATTAGTAGGTGACGGTGATGGCGACTGTGGCACTGAGGCATGCATAGGCGCGGCTTGTGGTGTAGCTGTTGCCGTTGATTTAGCTTGATCGTTTGGATGATTTTGTGTCGCTTGCATCATGTGCGGCTGCACCTCTGATCGGACCATTTGCGGTGCTGGCATAGTTACCGGACCTCTGCCAGGTACAAAGGCAGGTATTGGTTTTGCAGAGGCAGGTTCTGGTGCCATCGCTTTGACTACTGGCGGCATCATTGCAGCCAGATGAGCTTGCGCCGGAACCAAGGTATTAACCGCTTGCCCGTTAGCAGTTACGCCTGGTGGCGCAACGATAGTTACGTTGGTGACATTCGTGACGTTGGTGACATTTTTGATGTTGTTAACATTGTTCGTCACGTTATTAGTGACGTTGGTGTTGTTACTATTATTTACATTATTGTTATTTGAGTTAATGCGCATCCCTTCCCGGATGACTGGTGGTGCACCTGTAACGACTGCCGGTGGAGTACCAATTGGCGCAGGTACGATTAAGCCAAAACGAGATCCCGGTGGCGGTGGAACAAAGCATCCATCCGGACCGATTGGGCGTGGTCCTGCGATAACGCCAACGTTGACTGCCGCAAATGCGATATTTAAACTAATAGACGGTGCAATAAACCGCACACCTGGCGCTGCCCAAAAACCATTCACAAAAATCACCGAACCTCCGCGATTTTCATAATAAGGATGTACCCAGGCATAACCTATTTGTGGTGGTGGTGCCCAGCGACCATGCGCCCAAATCCAATTGCCGTCCCACACCCAATAACCACCGGTCCACACCGCTCCATCAAATGGTTGAGGTGGTGGCAGCTCTACCAGCATCGCCGGAGGTGCCCATGCCACTCTGACCGGAGGCGGCTGATAAATGGGCGGATCGATATATACGCTGACAACTGATTGTGGTGCCGGTGCTTGGTAAACGACAGGCGCTTGCGTCTGCACATAGACCACTCTCGGTGGCGGTGGTGGCGCGACGACGCAGGCACTTAACATTGATATAGCCGCTGCGCTCAGTACCCATTTATGTTTTGTCATTTGATGCTCCGATGATGATGCGCTGTGATATTGGCACGATGATTTGGTCTTGTTGACTGCATTAGCTTGAGGATTTTTTTATGCATTTCAATCAATTGAGATGCTTGTATTTATATTGCAAGGATTGAAGATGCGTGCTGTTAGTTTTGTTGTTCGCCATCCTAGCTTCAAAACGTTGCTTATCCTCATACGGATGACAATTTCCTTCTAAATTCTGCAACAATCTGTAACAATGTCGTAGGGATTAAATTCGTATAAAAAAGCATTAAAAAGAGCAATAAAAAGAGCATCAAATATGCGTACTTCAACTCCATCACTAAAATAGAATTTCTGTCTTGTGCAGAGCAAATAATAATGAGTAGACTAGGTCAATTCCGCAGTTTTAATCGCAAGCAGATTTTCTTTATCTTTGTTTTGCCGATGTCTTTAATGGCGCCTGCTGCCAACGTCTGGTGCCAAGAAGTGAATAGCGATGTGACTGAAATATCTCAGAGAGATCCGATCAATATTGATGTGAGTACGTCGTACACCGCAGGCAATTTTTCTGAGAGTGTCGCGAGTAAAACGGTAGAGAAAACAATCAGTGTGCAATGGTCTATCTATGACACTGATTTTCAGCTATCGACGTCCACTTTAAACCGTACCGCACCTGCCGGTACGCTGAGAACTCGTGTGAATAAACGTGTGCGGATAGTGCCTAAGCTGGTGTCGTCATCTGGATCGGGAGATGTTCTTATCAGTGCCAACCGTGAAATTATTGCAGACGCGGCAACTGCAATCGCGATGAATTTTGTGATGAGTGCCAAGATTGCAGCGGCGGATAGTACCAAGGGATTGGGGACAGGAAAAAACGATTATTCTTTAGGTGTTACAGGGAGTTATCCGTTTGAAAAAGCGTTACTCAGCGGTGGAACCAAGTACACCGTATTGGGTAGTCCTGGTGTGATAAAAATCAACGGCATCACCGAGAACATTCAACTTAAAAATGTATGGTCTGGCTACGTCTCTTTATCGACAGAGTTTTCTTCTAAGTTGACTACGGCAGTCACTTTTACGGTAGAACAACCATCGGTGAACGGGACATCGTATTTTCAGTCAACCGAGATTTCTAGTTCATACCGTATTAATGAATTAGGTGGTGTTCGTATCTACGCGTCCAAGGGTGCAAACCAGAGCAGCCCGGACTGGAGCGCGGGTATTGGATTATTCAGTAGCTTTTAATCTCAACTAAGTTTTAAATACTTTTAATTTGTGTTTGAGTTTAGTTTGATTTGCATCTGAGTTGTATTGGTCTTGTATTTGAATTGCATCAGAGGCGTACCTGCCTCAGGCAATAAATCAACAGACTTTAGACATCATTTCTACATGATCCAAGTAGGACTCGCTGTCATTACTTGCTTCCGTTGCCTTGGTCATTTGCATTAAATTTTGATTATGCGTTGCCCATAAAAGAGTAGGGCAGATTTCAGGTTTGAAAATTTCTTGATAAATTTGCTGACGCATCGCATCTATCAATAGCGCGCGACGACGATATTCGCTACGTTTTTTTGATGGGCGCTCATCTATGGATTTTTCTTCTACAACACTCGGGATATCGAAATTTCCGCTGTGATTCTCTTTTCCGCCAGCCAGTAGCCACAGCTGATTATATTCAGCGTTAATTGTTTTTTTAAATCGATATCTCCATGATCTGTGGATATGATTTTCTTTACTGATGCATTCAATCTTGGTGCAGTTAATTTGACTGGCAATCGCTCTCAAGGCATCTATCAGTAGCAATCTTGGTTGGATGCCATGCAAAGCATGCGTGGCGTCTCTGGCTGCATCACGGCAATGCAGTCCTTTAGACTGTATGCCACCAACTTTGATCAAGATCTCACGTCCTGATCTTACTAATGAAAAAGTCAAACAAAGTAAGGGCGCTTCATTCATGGTCAGTTCTAAGGTCACGCCACCTTCACGTTTGTAGGCATCCTCGCGTAATAGATTAATGGTGAACTTTTCTCCACCTTTACCTTCTAGCTGACACAGCGAAACCCGGTCTCCGATCATGACATCCACTGCCTGTGGTAAACCAAAAATGGAGTGAAATTCTTCAAAGTGGCTTTTGAGTAAGCGCACTCTTTTGTTGGCCGAGATATTTCTGTCAAAGAAGGGGCGGTGCACTGCCTCAATCAAACTCGGTTCTTTGGTGGCGATATCTCGCAGATAACTCTCTTTTAAGTATCTGAACCAAGAAGCGCTTGGTTGTAAAGTAAAGATCGTACGTAATAAAAAACGACTCTGACGCTCATAACTTACATGCTTGGTTGGAAACACCGTACGATACGCCCAGCAAAAGTCCGATGCAAAACGGCCAATACCTGATGACAATGACTTAGCACGGCTAAATGGGCCGATTGCGGCAAGTGTATCAAGTGGTCTAAGACGCTCGATTGAAGCTGATTTTTGTTTGGCAATGTACATAGAACCACCGAGTTGTGTAACTAAATATTTCTGATTGTATCCTATTGTATATAGTATTTATGACAGGACGGTTGTTAATTATTGCAATTTAATATGGAGTGTATGAAGTGTTACCGACCTTGGACTGCACGGATATTGTGATTGCAAATTAACTTATAAAAAGACTATGTCATTGGTAAATACAGATACAGATGTAGACGTTACAACTAACACCAGTGAAAAATCCTGGCTTAAAAAACTCGGTCCGGGTTTAATTGCTGGCGCAGCCGATGATGATCCAAGTGGGATTGCTACCTACTCCCAGGCAGGTGCGCAGTTCGGATTTAATATGCTGTGGACGGTGTTATTTACCTACCCGCTGATGGTCGGCATTCAGGTTGTCAGCGCAAGGATAGGCCGTGTAAGTGGTCATGGGCTAGCGACTAATCTTCGTCGACACTACCCAGCGTGGCTGCTGTATAGCGTTATAGGACTCTTATTGGTTGCAAACACGATTAATATCGCTGCCGATGTATCTGCGATGGGTGAGGCCTTAAAACTCATCGTTGGAGGTCCGGCGCAGTTATATGCCGTTGCGTTTGGGGTATTGTCGTTACTGCTGCAAGTGTTTATTCCTTACAGGCGCTATGTTCGTATATTGAAATGGTTGACATTGGCCTTATTGGCTTATGTCGCGACAGTGTTTGTCGTACATATTCCCTGGACAATCGTCCTGGCAAAGGTGTTGGCACCGCATGTGACCTTAAATACAGAGTACATCACCACGGTTGTTGCCGTATTTGGTACAACTATCAGTCCCTATCTGTTTTTTTGGCAAGCCTCACAAGAAGTAGAGGAGCAAATAGCAGACCCCAAAGCACTACCTTTGATTGAGGCTCCTGAGCAGGCAGCTAGCAATTTACGGCGTATTAAGATTGATACTTATATAGGGATGGGCTTCTCAAATTTGGTTGCTTTCTTTATTATCCTGACGACTGCCGTTACATTGAATTTGCATGGTATTACCGATATTCAGACCTCATCGCAAGCTGCGACAGCGCTGCGCCCGATTGCAGGTGAGTTTGCTTTTATGTTGTTTAGTGCGGGCATTATTGGGACGGGATTGCTGGCGATCCCCGTATTAGCCGGATCTTCTGCTTATGCAATGGCAGGGGCGTTTCAATGGAAAAATAGTCTTGAGTTAGCGCCGCTGAAGGCCAAAGGGTTTTATGCCATCATCGTTATATCAACCTTGATTGGTATCGTGATTGGCTTCACACCGATTGATCCAATCAAAGCTTTGTATTGGAGTGCCGTTATCAATGGCGTGATTTCTGTGCCGATTATGGTCGTCATGATGTTGATGGCAGTGCGACCAGAAATCATGGGGCAGTTCATCATTACAACCAGATTAAAAGTCTTGGGATGGTTAGCAACAATAATGATGGCATTAGCTGTTTTAGCAATGTTGCTAACCATTTGAATTCTCTTGTACTCTTAAGCAGAGTTATTTAATGTAGCGTGTCGACCAGTACGCTAACGTTTCCGTCAGATTCCAGTGGAGCTACTCCAATTAACTTCATCACCAATGGGTAAATATCGACGTTATCAAAAGGCGGTATCACAACGCCTTGTTTAAAAGCAGGGCCGTTAGCGATGAAAAGTGCCTGCATCTCAGGCGATAAATTATCGTAGCCATGTGCGCCGCCGTTAAACCGATTGTCAGCATTCATATCGTTAAAGATCAGCCAGCCAACTTTGGCTAGGCAAACAAAGTGTGGAACACGGGCATTGTGGCCGTAGTGATAGCGAGCAGGAATATCTTCTTTGCGCCAACATTTCATATTGTCATGCGGCTTGAGTAAGCTCGCCGCCAACACATCTTCTTGCCCGGCAGTTGCTTCGATTCCTGCATAACTACCGCTGGTCACTAAGCGGTAACTGGGGGATGGCGCTACTTTGCTAAGACTTATAACCCGCTCTGAACTGGTTGCCGCCATACCGTGATCAGATACGATGATCAAGTTAGCCTGAATATGTCTCAGCTGAAGACCTGCGAGTAATCGACCAATCGCCTGATCAACCATCGCCGCTGATTGCGTTGTTTGTGGTGTGTCTGGACCAAACTCATGGCCTGCGTGATCTACATCATCAAAATACAAAGTTAAAAATCCCGGACGCGACTCAAGAGGTTTGTCTAACCAGTTCAGCATCGTATCAACCCGCTGGTCTGGCGGTAATTTGCCGTCAAATGGACGGAACTCTGAAGGGCGAACGCCATGAATATCTGCTTCAGAACCAGGCCAAAACATCGTCGCTGTGCGTACATTATTTTTTTCTGCCGTGACCCAAATTGGTTCTGCCTCGTCCCACCAGCGACGATCCAGTACGGCGGCTTTATTGCTAAGGCTAAACTTTACGCCGAGTATCTTGGGATCTTCCATCGTGTTCCCTACTATGCCGTGGTGATCTGGTCGCATGCCAGTAACTAAGGTGTAATGGTTGGGAAAAGTAATCGAGGGGAAAGAGGGGCGCATTGCCTCAGTAAAGACGCCATTTGCTACAAGGTTGTTTAGATTAGGAGTGACGTTACGGTGCAGATAATCGGGTTTAAAACCATCAATAGAAACCAAAATCACAGGATGATAATCACTATTATTTTTAGTTATATCGCTTGTTGTCTTTGGGGACTGTGCGCACCCTGAAGCGATCAATAACATTGCGGCTGCAGTACTTGCTCGTAAACATAGTTGAAGACTTAGTTTTATCATGTGCTTTCTTTTTCAAGAATGATTAATTTATATTGCGTGGACTTCTTGCGTAGACTAAATCGAGCAAGTCTACCTTGGATTTTCTGCTAGCTGGATAGTTCAAATAGCCCCTACTAGTTCTGCTTGTTATAAGCAGCTTCAGGCGTCAGGCGATACAATCACAAACCTGCCATCAATTTGTGAAGTCATTGAATTACAGGCGATGATAAAAAAATAGATAAGCGAAACATAGGCAAGATATAAAAAAATAAGCACGACGAAATAAGGATGACGACAAAAGTGTGCGGATATTTTTGTTCACTCCTAAAATTTAAAAACTGATCCACTGATGGCACAGCAAAATAGCATACATATACAGCAGGGATTAGCAGACAGGGATGGCTTGCCTACCCGCGAACGTAACCTGGCGATGTTGTCGTTAGCGATTGGCGTTGGTATGGCCTCACTGGATACGGCAATAGCTAATACTGCGCTCCCGGCTATGGCGGAACAATTACATACGTCTCCGGCAGCTTCGGTCTGGATCATTAACGTGTACCAACTGGCAATGGTTGCAACTCTATTGCCATTGGCTGCTTTGGGGGAAGTCATCGGGTACCGTCGTGTATCTATTGCAGGCTTAGTACTTTTTACAATTGCTTCGCTCGGTTGTGCATGTTCTTGGTCGTTAACATCGCTGGTCGTTGCTCGTTTGCTCCAGGGTATTGGGGCAAGTGCGATCATGGGAGTAAATACAGCGATGCTCAGAGCTATTTTCCCAAGACATCTTCAAGGGCGTGGCTTTGGATTAAATTCTCTCGTGGTCGCTGTGGCGTTTGCGGTTGGCCCTACGACGGCATCGCTGATACTCGCAGCTTGGAGTTGGCCGTGGTTGTTTGCTATTAATGTACCGCTCGGGGTATTCGCATTTTTCTTGGGTCGTAAAGTATTGCCAGTCACGCACCGCGCAACCCATAAGATTGATGGTTTAACCGCTTTTTATAATGTGGGTGCTTTTGGTCTTTTAATCTTACTATTTGGCGATGCCGCTCACCTTGAAAATATCAATACATTAGCAATCGAATTAATAGCGACCATCATCTTTTTTGTCTTACTGTTACGCCGTCAGAGTGGGCACCAGGCACCAATGCTACCGGTCGATTTATTCCGTAGACCATTATTTGCACTCTCGGTGCTCACATCAATTTGTACTTTTACGACCCAAAGTCTGGCCTTCGTGTCATTGCCATTTTATTTCGAAACAGTACTAGGTCGCTCACCGGTACAAACTGGTTTTTTGATGACACCCTGGGCGGTGCTGGTCGCCATCATGGCACCTATTGCCGGGCGTTTGAGTGATCATTATTCACCTGGAGCGCTGGGCGGTATTGGCCTTGCTGCACTAGCTGCTGGCATGTCGTCGCTTGTCTTGATGCCTTTAGATCCGTCCGTATTCGATATTGCTTGGCGAATGGCGATGTGTGGTATCGGTTTCGGTTTTTTTCAAGCCCCTAATCTCAAAGCCATCATGGGCTCTGCACCGTTATCGCGAGCAGGTGGCGCCAGCGGTATTGTCGCGACTTCGAGATTAATCGGGCAAGCATCAGGCGCCGCTTTAGTAGCGCTATGCTTCACCTTGTCTAGCAAAAGTGGCACGACACATGCATTGGTTCTAGGTGCTGTTTTTGCCGCTGTTGCAAGTATTGCGAGTTTTTCGCGTTTGTTTGTTGCAATGGATACTGTTTGATGTTTTTCCAGATTAATGAAAATAGAGATGCTCAATAATGAGTCATCACTTCAAGCCTGCGTTCAGTTTTTGGTTTGCTGAAGTCTAACGAGGTGATTCGGCGAATGCTCCATTGACATCTCTGGCTACTCATAGTTATTTCGTAATTGACCGCTCATGATGTGTTGTATTTAACGGTAAATAAGTATTTAAGAATATCTGTACAGTCGATTTATCAAACGAACACTTGTTATTAGATTGAGGAACAGAGTATGGATAGAGTCCAGTTTTAAATAGTTAGCTACAAGTCAGAGTTTCCAATGAGCATCGCCGGCGTGGATTGTTTGTTTCGCCCTCTGGAGTACGTTCAGTCTGGTTGCGACACAATCTCGAATCATTCAAGAAGCGGCTTTCAGCTTTAGAGAAATACGTTGCTGAGACGGGTGAAGTGCTCACTTAAGCTCAGGTTGTTGCTCTCGAACGTAAGCAGGATGATGATGTTGCAGTCGGCGAGCCTGTAAATAAATTTGTGTAAATGTCCACGGCCTATTAACCTCACCCGAGGAATTGACCGATGAATATTGTAATGGATAGAGACAAACTAAAAGCACTAGCAAAAGAGCTAGCGAAAGACATCAAGAGCGAAGCTGACCTCAACATGCTGTCGAGGGAGCTACTCAAGCTCACTGTAGAAACAGCCCTCAGCGCCGAATTAAGCGAACACCTTGGTTATGAGAAGCATGCCAATAGCAAGCTTGGTCGCGGTAATGCTCGCAATGGCAGCACAGCAAAGCGACTCAAAGGCATGCATGGTGAAGTCGAGATTGTCACGCCACGCGACCGTGACGGCAGTTTCGAACCGCAGCTGGTGCGGAAAAATCAAACCCGCCTCACCACTATGG